>CAYSHJ010000987.1:0-6842 GCA_964430385.1 uncultured Planctomycetaceae bacterium | reverse complement strand
GTGCAAGATCGTCCGGTGAGGGTTCAAGCTGCATCAGAGATTCGTGTCGACGGACCCTGATGAAAGCTCAGCCCGCACCGGGTATCATCGAATGAAACGCGAGGGACGACAAGATGGCCGGTACGAGGCCGACGACGCGCTTTTGGTTCGTGAACGTTTCGCCGAATGAGGCCCGCATTCGTTGCTCGTACCAACGCCGTGGAAAACGAATCGTGCAGTTCACCGTGCAATTGGAGGTCCGACACTTGGATACGTGGCAGCCGACCGTACGCTATGACAATGCTCACGGGTTTTGTCATTGTGACACGCTGCACGCGGACGGAACGCAGGACAAGACTCCAGTCTCTGTGGGAGAGGTGAACGAGACCTTCAGCTACGCCATTGACGATTTCAAGAGCAGTTGGGAAGCTCATCGAAAACGATTCTTGAAAGAGATAGGACCATGATCGATCCACACGAATTCGCCAGGAAGCAATTGGAACTCACGGCCGAGTTCGGCAAGTTCGTCTTCGACCATCCCGCGGTGGACGAGAGTCTGCCGGACGGGGCATTCATTTACTTTGAAATTGCTGGGGAACCGGAATTCAACCGGTACAGCCGCGAGTTGGCTGCGAAACAGCAACGTGAGGAGGGTGTGCCCATTGTTGTCGTGCGAGTCAAAGGGCTGACTCCTCCTCAAGGTTCACGCCTGATCGATCCCGTCATCGAAGCGGCCCCTGCGATGGCCTGAACCTCCACGCTCGATCGTGGACGGCAACGAGATTCGCGGCACGAGCCTGACCCACCTGAGCGGCCTGCCCGAGTTGATCGACCTGTCGCTCAATTGCCCGACCGTGACTGATCTGTTTGCCAAAAACCTGGTCGAGCTGAAGCAACTCAAGCGGCTGTCGCTGGCGGGCAGCGGCCTGACCGACTCCGGGATCAAACACCTGGCCAGCCTGACGAACCTGGAATCGCTCGACCTGCGCCGCACCAAGGCCACCGCCGCCGGCGTCGCCGAGCTGCAAAAGGGGTTGCCGAAGTGCCAGATCGTCTTCGACCACGGCACCTTCGAGCGAACAGCCCCCGCCCCGTGAGCATCGGCATCGCGATCCATTTCCTCGAAAGAGATGGGAGCCAACACTAGCCCGACGCGCCAGCGAGGGAATTCACCGCTCGCGCGCGGGGTGGAGTTTGTCACCGCGCCACCGACATCAAATTCTCCCGCCATACCCATTCAACCAGTTTGACTCCATGCGTTTCTCGCTGGCGCGTCGGGCTAGTGTTTCATTGGCCATCGACGACATACCGAATCGCTGCCTCCAGGCTCTCTTCGTCACCAATCCAACGTTGGCTTCCGCGTTCCGTCCACCAATTCTCTCGGATCGGCGAGTCAACGATCACGGGCGCACCCTCAAGTCCCTCGCTTGCGCGTCGGGCTAGTGTGGCGATCGAGCGGCGGTAGCGTTCGAGTTCTTTGAGTTTTCTGGTGCCCCAAGCTTTGAATTGGTCGCGGACTTCTTTGGGATCGCGATTGGCCGACACGACCACATGCACATGGTTCGTGCGGCAATTGACAGCGTGCAATTCCCAACCGCGAATTCGGCAATGATCGGTAATCGTCTTCTCGACCAGACGACGTTGCTCGTCATCCAGAATGCAAGCGTCTTCCGTCATGCGAGCTTGAGCCTCCCATTTGAGCATCGGGTCGGGGAGTTGAAACCCGATTCCATAATCGACCCACCCGCGCTCATCCCCTGGCAACCACGTCCCGTAAGTCGTCCACGTTAAGAAAAACGCTAACGGGTCCGGCATCGGCGGCTCGAACGGCCGCGAGTCTTTGTTTCCAAAGTTCGCCACGGCATGACTCCGTGAAATTGGCCACAGATTTGGACCGACACTAGCCCGACGCGCTAGCGAGGGAATTGACCGCTCGCGCGCGGGGTGGAGTTTGTCACCGCGCCACCGACATCAAACTCTCCCGCCACGCCCATTCAACCAATTTGACTCCATCGGTCCCTCGCTGGCGCATCGGGCTAGTGACGCGTATACATTCTGAAGCATAACCTACCGACTGAAGCCCCTGAAGTTCCTGAAACGTCTTGACCTCAAGTCCGCCAACCACAATCGGAACCAGAGCCGGCGGAAGGCCTGCGAATTCAGCGACGGGCCATTCGCTCGAAAGTCATCCGGCGGTCTTGATAGGATGTCACTCGCTGCCGCCGCTGAAGACTCAGCGTCGCGAGCGCCTTTGATGATCCAATGCCTGCCTGCCTGCCTTCCTTCACTGCGTTTCGAGGAGATCGCTTCGATGACTCAACCCACCTCACCGATCGTTACCGGAGATGATTCTGTTTCGTCAACTTCGCGCCGCAATTTTCTCAAGGCCGGAGCCGCGGCCGCGACGATTCCAGCGTTGGCCGCGCAATTCGCCGCGACGGCGTATGCGGCTGGCAGCGACGTACTGAAGATCGGTTTGGTCGGTTGTGGCGGTCGAGGTTCCGGGGCGGCGGTGCAAGCATTGTCAGCCGACCCGAACATGGAACTGGTCGCGATGGGCGATGCGTTCGCCGAGAAGGTCAACGACAGCCTGCACAACCTGAAGAACAATGCGTCACTCTCGGCACGGGTGAAGGTGGACGATGATCACAAGTTCGTCGGACTTGACGCCTACAAACACGTGATCGCGTCGTGCGACGTCGTCTTGCTGGCCAGTCCGCCGGGCTTCCGCCCCGTACATTTCAAGGCGGCGGTCGAGGCCGGCAAGCACATCTTCACCGAGAAGCCGATGGCCACGGACTCTCCCGGCGTGCGATCGATCATGGAGTCGGTCGAGCTCGCGAAGCAAAAAAAACTCTCTGTCGTGGCCGGCTTCTGCTGGCGGTACGACAACGCCAAGCGTGCTCTGTTCGAGCAAGTTCACAACGGCGCGATCGGCGAGCTACAAGCGGTCTTCGGCACGTATCTGACCAGTCCAGTCAAGGAGATGCCGCCGGCGACTCAACGGCCACAGGGGATGAGCAACTTCGAGTGGATGGTGAGTAACTGGTACAACTTTACGTGGCTCTCCGGCGACGGCTTCGTCGAGCAGGCGATTCACACGGTTGATTGGCTGGCTTGGGCGTTCAAGGACACGCCACCCGCCAGTTGCACGGCGGTCGGCGGACGACAGATTCCGGCCGAGGGAGGCAACATCTTCGACCATTTGGAAGTGAATTATGTGTGGGCCAACGACGCTCGCGGCTTCATCGCTCAGCGGCAGATTCCCAACTGCCACAACGAAAACAATCTGTACCTGCTGGGCACAAAGGGAGCGGGGCAGATTGGCGCTCGCGGCGCGACGATCTCCGGCGAAACCAATTGGAAGTACTCCGGCCCGGGCAACAACATGTATCAGACCGAGCACGACGAACTGTTCAAGTCGATCCGCGACGGCAAGCCCATGAACGACGGCGACCGCATGGCCAAGAGCACGCTGATGGGCATCATGGGCCGCCAGGCAGCCTACACCGGCAAGCAGATCACCTGGGAGATGGCGCTCAACTCGCAAGAGGCGATCGTCCCCGTGATCACCGACGGCTGGCAGACGAAAGTGGAGTTTCCCAAGATGGCCATGCCAGGGATCACGCCGTTCGCGTGAGAGCCCAACTGCAAAATGCAAACTGAAAATTGAGGCGCGACGATTCGCGTGAGGCTTCGATATTCGGTCCACTCCGCGCATTCGGCAGGACTGCATTACTCCGCCTGGCCAGGCCGTTGGCGTTGCCCGACATTGTCGGCATGACGGCATTGACCGGACCGTTGAGCACGCTCGGCAGAATGGCCACAACGGTCGCATTGCCGATCTCAGGCTATTTCGGTGCGTCGAGAGAGTCCGCCTGCAGTCCGTGGAACCCAGTGGCTTTCATGTCAGTTCGCTTGCTTGATGACCAATCGTCGAGCCGATCCTCTTCGCGGCTGATGTGAACAACGCCCGATAACGACGGACGACGCGAACAGCCAGCGATGAAAGTCCTCAACCATGTTCTCGCGCACGATCACTGACGTTGCCTTGACCGGTGGCTTGATCCTGGCGGTGGGATTGGGGACCGGCTGTCAGACACCACAAATACTCCGCAGTGACAAACACCTCTCGTCGTTCCGAGCAACACGGGCACAGCATTCACGACCGCGAGACTTTGACGAGGGAAGCGACCTCGACGACCAATCTCCGGAGACGACCACCGAACCGCGATTCCCTGTTTGGACGAAATCGGCATCCGCAACGACGGTCGTCCCCGAATCAAGACCATTGCCGGTGCCTCCCGCCGCCGAATTCGAAACGCTGCGACCGAGACCGGACTGGACGCCAGCGCGCCCGAACGATGCGATGAGAGACGTCTCCCAACTTGAACCGCTGGGCCGCACCAACGAGGCCGATGACTCGGGACTGCCGCCAGCACGGGTGACCTACAACACGTCGGAGAATTCTGCCGGCGAACCGTACCAAGCCACCACGATCAGCCGACCACAACCGCGATTGTTCCGCCCGGCGGGCACCGCGAAAGACCTGTTTGAGACGATGAAACGCAAGCTGCCCTAGCGGAGACCCCGTCCCGCCGCAGCGATTTGAGTGCGAATGAGCCCCCTAGATTGAGCCCCTGAGCTAATACCACGCGTCCTTGGGGCTGGGAGGGTTGAGGTGTGAAGGAGCTTGCTCCGTCCGCCTCAACCCTTCTCTTTTTTGGTGACCCGATCAGCAGACAAGCCCGACGCGCTGCGTCGGGCGATGACCGGACTCGGCTCGCAGGCGCGTGAGGCTTTTTCTGGACTACGACGCCGCTCGCAACAGCACCGCAGCGCTTTGGCCCATTGACGTGCGGCTGACTTTGAGCGCGGTTGGGAGCGTCAAGCGATACGGCTCGCCGTGGACAACGCGAAGGAGGCAGCGCGGGTCCGGCGTCTCGTAATTGAGCGTTATTGGCAACTCGCCGTGTCGCAAAGCCAACAAGCTTCCGGCGAGTTCAACGGCTCCAGAACCGCAGTCGAATTGGCCAAAGTAGCTCTTCAGGGCCGTGACCGGAATGCGACTCGTGTCGTCGCCCAGCGCCCTGTGAAACGCGCGCGCCTCAATCAAGTCATCGACCTGAGTGCTCTTGCCGTGGGCGTTGATGTGGCCGATATCGCGTGGTTCGAGACCCGCTCGACGGAGCGCGGCTTGAATGGCTCGCACCAGTCCTCGGCCGGCAGCGGCCTGACCGTCATTTCGGCCGTCACAGCCGGAACAAACCGCGAGAATCTCAGCGTGTATGCGCGCACCTCGTTGCAGTGCATGTTCCAAGCGCTCGACGACGAATGCTCCGGCTCCTTCTCCGACGATCGTGCCGTCGCGACGGAGATCGAACGGACGACAAATTCGCTCTGGAGCGTCATCGCGATGCGAAAGACCTTCAAACAAATGGAACTTGGCGACGTCGACCGGTTGCGTGTGCGAACTGCTCGCGCCGACGATCATGCAGTCGGCGACACCGCGTTCGATGCACGAGACCGCTTCCGCCAAGGCCAGCAAGGCCGACGAATCGCGCGCCGTGATCGTGTTGTTCGGGCCGCGAGCGTCGAATTCAATCGACACATGGCTGGCGGGCATGTTCGGCAGTTGTCGCAACAACCACAGCGGAGCGATGTGGCTCATGGCGACGGCGTCGAAGCGGTCAAAGTGAAATTGCTGGTCCGCACCGCGACAATACATTGCGGCTTCGGCCAGTTCTTGCGGAGTGGTCGTCATCCGACCGGCCCCAAAAATGACGCCAAGCCGATCGGGATCGACGGAACCAATCTGCAAACCGGCGTCCTGCATCGCCTGAGCCGCCGCCGAAACACCCAACTGGATGTCCCGCGACATCGCCTTGATCAGCCGCTTGCACGAGAGGTGCTCTTCGGGCAGAAAGTCGCGCACCTCAGCCGCAAACCGCGAGGGGATGTCCGAATCCGCCAAAGCCGAGTGGTATCTAACGCCTGAACGCCCGCATCGCAGGCTATCCCAAAAGACGTCGGTCCCCACGCCGATCGGCGAAACCACTCCCAGCCCGGAAATAACAACACGAGTGCCTTGCGACACAGCCGTCATAGCGTGTCCCCTGTGCCTGACCCGAATCTTCACGACTTAAACGGCTGGCCGGCATCCAAATCACCGGTAAACCGCTCTAGCCCTGAAGACCACTCACCGACGACTCGGATTCCGTCGTTCTCGAAGAGAATCGCATCCGCAGACGCGACCCCAGCCTCTTCAAAGAACCTTCGGTGATCCGATCCCTGTGCCTACAGTTCGTCACTCGGAAAGTTCCCAGCCATCCGAGTGCGCGAACCAAAAACAGTTTCTGGGAGTCCTACGTTCGGCCAATCTTGCAACCGGCGTAACCGGAACCCCCATCAAAGGAGTCTGATTTCACCGAGGATGACCGCGAGTGTCAAGCAGAATATCAGGATGCTCCTGACATCGCTGTTCGCAATGCCAACGCCAGATGAGGCCAGCAGACCTCGAGAGTGTCAGTGCCCGCTTCGAAACTCTGCACTCAGGCTCGCTCGGCAAGTTCGAGGAACCGTGCCACTTTCGCCTCGATGACATCCAGGCTTTTGTGCCAGAATTCGGGACGAGTGAGGTCATAGCCGAGTGTTCCTTGAACGGCATCTTCGGCGACTTCGCAGCCGGTGGCGATCAAGAGCTTGCGGTAGCGTAATGGAAAATCGCCCGCAAAGTCTTTGGCCAGCGCGAACGTACCGAGCGACAACAAATAGCCAAACGTGTACGGGAAGTTGTAGAACGGCAAACCGGAGATGTAGAAGTGCAGCTTGGAAACCCAGAAACGCGGGTTCCAGCCATCATC
>CAYSHJ010000986.1:0-3740 GCA_964430385.1 uncultured Planctomycetaceae bacterium | reverse complement strand
CGAGATCGGCTCGAAGTCCAGATTGTCGCGCAGTTCGACGGCCGGCGTCCGCCGATTGGGGTCCAACCGCAACAACCGCGCGAGCACTCGGCCGTATGTCACATACGCAACTGTCAGCACCACGGCCGACACGACGACAATTGGTAGGAGACTCATGGCGAGTCCTTTGGGTGGAAAGCACCTGATGTCGGGCTAACCCGGGCTTCACCCGCAACCCAGCTCCCTCTCCCCCGCATCGGGGGAGAGGGCCGGGGTGAGGGGGCTGTCTTCGAATGGCGTTAGACCGTTCAGCCCCTCACCCTAACCCTCTCCCCCGCGGCGGGGGAGAGGGAACCAATCGCGCGCAGGGCGCGCAAATATTGACAACCGAAGAGTCTAACCTGTCCGCCAACGACCGAAAGTTTACTCCGCCGGCCGTAACTTCTTCGAGCTTGTTCGCACCGGTGCGTTGCCGGCGGCGGGAGTGATTGCCTTTGTCGCGGCCGTTGAGTCTCCCGCCGTCACGGAGACGGCATTGGTTTGCAGGACTTCGCGAGACTCGTCGTTCTGGACAAACGCCACGATGTGCAGACGCTTCAGTTCCAGAGGCTTCGCCGGGAAGTCGACGTTTTCGCTTTCCTCGTACTTCTTCAGGTAGTCGCTCAGCGACGCTTTCAGATTGGCCAGCGGGATCGCTTCTTTCATCGTCAGTTTGCCGTCTTTCGCGGCGATCCCTTCCGGTCCGCCGACCATGCGGCGCACGATCATCTCATGGCTGCGGACGCCGTTGCGAGCGAGGAAATGAATTTCATCTTCGGCAATGACGACTCGCAGGCGAACTTCGCCCGGTTCTTCACTGAGTTGATCCAGTCCTTGCACGTCGGCGGCGATTTGCAGCACGTCGTCCTCGACTTTGGCGGCCAATCGCACTTTCAGCGGCGACTTTTGAGATAGCTGTGGATCGATGTACTGTCGCAGGCTGCTGTAGATTTCCGGCGCTCGGGCGAGTCCACCGCCGAGGCCATCCACCAAGGCTCCGTTGAGCAACACGGTTGGTGTTCCCTGACCGCGGTAGTAACTCGCGAAACGGTCCTCGCCGTCGGCGTTGGTCAGCGGGTCTGGCCCCGGAATGTGCTGATGGTAGCGTAGCACGACGACTTGCAAGCGAGGATAAGTCACTTCCAGCCCGCAGGTCGCCACATCGGCGGCCACACAGGGAGGACACGCCGCACCGGTGAACAGCTCACACAGCACGACGCGATTGCCGGATGGAGCTTCCTCCGACGGCTTTTCAGCAAAGCTCGTCAGCCGCTTGCGATAGACGGCGTCTTTGAATTCGTCGAGACCCTCGCTGCTGCCGGTCTTGGCTTCCCATAACTTGGCGAGCGTCTCGCTGGGGAGTTCGCGGTCGGTCTGGTCCGGCTTCTGAGCCCAATCGCGTCTCAAGAAAGCTTCCAACATCGGCAGAGTCGCGATCTCGGCGAACAATTCGAGCGCCTTGTCAGTTTGCTTGCTCTTCGCGTGGAAGCGCGCCAACCCGTACAGAACCGTGGGATCGAATGGAGTTTTCTGACGCAATTCGGTCAACCAGTCCGCCGCTTTTTGTCCCCGCTCCGAGTCGTCCGATTCAACCAACTTCAGGGCTTGCAGTGTGAGAATGTTTTCCCGTACCGATTTGAGTTGGTCTTTGAGTTCTTTCAGCGATTCGTCAGTGAGCCCCTTGTTCGCCGCCGAGACGAACTTCAGCGAGAAATCCGGATTGAAACGGGAACGAGCCAAAACGACGGCGACGTTTCCCTTGGCCGCTTGTTGCAGGCGCGGTCCCCACATCGTCATGGCCGTTTCGTAATCGCTGATCAGTCCCTCAATGTCTTCGACAGACACGTCTCGCATGGCGGAAAGCATGATCAACGTTTCCCAAGCCATCATTCCCAGCGGGCTGTCCGGGTGATCAACCACGAACTTTTTCAAACTCTTGATCGCCGTATTCGGATTTTGCGTGGCGAAGGCTTCTCCCAGGGTACGCGCATCCGCGGGTTCCGGTGCCGGATTGAAGGCTGCCAGCGATTCTTCCTTAGTCGGAACCAAGCGCGCGGGCAAGCAATTGCCAAACACGGCGTTGCCGTACACGACACCGTTCTTCAGTTGGCCCTGAAAATTCAACGGCGTGCCGCTGACATTTAATGACAATTGAGCCTGCTGGGCCGTGACCTCGGCCTTCTCAAGCTCCGTCGGCTGAAGCACGCCGGTTTGAGCGATCCATTTCGCTGCCAGCGATTTGTCGCCCACGTCTCCCTTGGCGGCGGAGACGTCGACAATACCGGTATAAAAGTCGATGAAAGCTCCCTCGGTCGGGCGAGTCAGCACCAAGATCCAACGTCCCGCCAGCGACTTCCGCGCGGGACCGGTATCGACTGGCGAGCCCTCCTGAAACGGATTGGCTGCATCCGCGGCCAAGCCTCTCTTCTTCGACTTGTCGGTGGCGCGAGCGACACCTGTATCGTCATCGGGACCGGGAGGCAGCAGCGTCGATCCTTTGACTTTCGCATCACCGGCATCGGTCGCGTCGCCGGTCGACGTGTTCGAGGGAGACTCAGCGGGCTTCGTACACGCCAAGTTCCAGCACACCAGTACGATCCACAATCCATTCCAGAATTTTCGTGACATGACTGGACCTCAATCAAAATATAGGGTCGCAAACCGCCCGCGAGCCTCGCGGCATCCTGCCGTTCGTCCACGCTCGAAAAAGGGCTCGACAAGCCGGCGGGATTGTAGCGGTTTCAGGTTTTGCGAAAAGCTCCGTTTGTGGACTCCGGGCGACACGGCCCGATCACGATCAGGTCGCGGCTGAATCGTGATAGCAACTCCGCTCCGTCGTTCGTGACGAGAACGTTGTCGATGAGGCGGGCTCCGATCTGCTCTTCAGCGATGAAGACAGGCGGTTCGACGGTGACCACCATGCCTGCCTCAAGTGTGTAGGTGTTGCCGCCGAACAGGTGGATTGGTTCGGCCCAGGTCGGTGGCGAACCGGGTGCCAGGCCGTAGCCACTCAAGTGGACTCGCGCGTGATTGAGGCCGGCGTCGCCGATCACTCGTTTTGCGGCTTCGTGCGGCACGACGGCCGGGACTCCGGCACGGATTTCTGCCATGCAGGCGTCGGCGGCACGGCGCACGAGGTCGTACAGCTCACGCATTCGCGCCGATGGTTGGCCGAGACAAAACTGGCGGCCGATCGTCGAGGTGTAGCGCTTGTAGGTCGCGCCGTATTCGACGTTGCCGAAATCGCCGTGACGCAGACAGCGGTCGGTCGGTGCTCCGTGACTGAAGCAGGAACGCTCGCCGGACACGAGATTGATCGGACTCGCCGCCAAGCCACTGCCGGAGGTCAGCAGTGCGTGATAAACCTCGCCCGCGATTTCCAACTCGCTGCGGCCTTCGGTCAGCGCGGCCGCGAATCGCGTCATGGCAATATCGCCGATGCGAGCGGCCTCGCGGATGTAGTTCAGCTCGGTCGCCGATTTCACGAGCGTCAGGTCATGAATCAAGTTCGTCGCCTCGGCCACCAGCGACTCGCCGAAGAGTTGCTTGATTCGGACGTAGTGATGCGGATGCAAATAGTAGCCGGGCACCTCCATGCCGATCCGCGATCCCGTCACGCCCAGCGACTTGGCAACTCGTTCGAGTGCCGCGATCGGATCTTCCGGCTCACCGCCGCCCCAGGTCCACAACTGATCGACCAGTGCATCGGCCAGGAATTCGGC
>CAYSHJ010000985.1:0-2715 GCA_964430385.1 uncultured Planctomycetaceae bacterium | reverse complement strand
ATCTTCACATTCCGGCGTAGCCCTCGTTTCCACCGGCCGTTCGATGCGTCGGTCTGCTCGACCGGAGCAGTGAACGCGCGCTTGCGCGCGTCGGTCGAGCCAACGTCAAGCCAACCGACGGATGCAAGGTTTTGATTGCCGTCTCGACGGACGCGATCATGATTTCTGCGCGGGCGGCACGGTAGCACGCTCGGATCGTGCGGCTTGTTAATGGAGGGGGCTCCGCTTTCTGGCCCGATGCGTTCTCCGGATTCGACAGAAAAAGCTTCCGCTGTCGTCTAATAATGGTTGAACGATAAATTCGGATTCATTGCCGGGGAGGCTACCGTGAACATACCGTCGTCCGTGCCGCTCTTCCACTTGGATTTCTACGAACCGTTGCCCATCCAGATCGAGGTGTCCGACGCCCCGCTCACCTCCGACGCCGGCCTGCTGCCATTGCGCCAGTTCGACGAACGCATCGGCTTAACGAAGCAGTTTGCCGCGGTGCTCGACGACCCGCGCGATCCAGAATTGACCGAGCACACCTTCCTGGAGATGGTTCGCTCCCGCGTCTTCGGCATCCTGGCCGGCTACGAGGACCAGAACGACCACGACACGTTACGCACCGACCCGGTCTTCAAGCTCATCGCCGACCGCTCGCCCGATGATGACGACTTGGCCAGTCAGCCCACCCTGTCACGCTTCGAGAACCAGATCAACATTGCCTCGCTGAAACGAGTGCGCCAGGTTTTTGTGGATCAGTTCATTGCTTCCTTCGCACAGCCACCGCTGTCATTGACCATCGATCTGGACGCCGTGGACGACACGACGCACGGGTCGCAGCAACTGACGCTGTTTCACGGCTTCTACGAGCAATATCAGTATTTACACTTAGTCATCACCTGTGCCGAATACGATCAGATCGTGTTACTTACCGTCAACTTCTGCGCGGCGTTCGCGGATTCCTGCGCAAATTCTAAGCGGCGTTCTCCATTAGCTTTGCAGTGTCGGCACGTCGGGCAGCGAGCACGGCGGTGATCGCTCGCTGGCCTTTTTCCGTTAACTGGTAGCGGTGCGATTTCTCTTGCTTGCGGATCAATTCGTGGGCTTGCAACAGGCGCAATTGTCGGGTCACCGCAGCCGATTGGCGGCGTTGATCCGCGACGGGTTGCTTGGCCGTTCCGTGCAGGGCTTCGCGGACATCGCGGTTGCGGAACCCGTTGATCATAAAGTCGCCGCGACTGACAATCTCCAGGAGTTGCACGTCCGCCGACGCGAACAGGTTCAAGCCCCGCGCGCGGCGGCGACGCCATTGCACCGGCGCGCACAGGTCTTCGACCAGTTTCCCCAAGGGCTCGGTATCCACGGCCGCTGCCAGGAAGGAAGCGTGACGGTCGTTGATCGCTTGGCATACTTCCGCACGCGGCGGGATGTCGATGACGCCTTTGCGCATCTTCATCAAACGCTGCGGGCCGCCTTCCTCCCCTTGAGCGGTGCGCGGGATCATGAATTTGCGCGCGTTGTTCAACGTCGTCTCCAAGCGCAGGTTCCCGTGTTTGTCGTACATCTTCGCCGAGTTCGTGTCGACCTGATACTTCACGCGCGTCCCTTCTTGGCGACGCTGGAACTCGGTCAAAATCTCGCCTGCGAATTTCCCGTGCACCTGGCCGGTCGCCGTCACATGATGTCCCAAAAAGCGCAGCACGTCCGCGCTGTGCATCGTCTCCATGCCATGGCGCACGAACATCGGATAGACCGCTGCCAAATCCGCCGGCGAACGAAACAGAATATCGGTCGCCCATTCGCTCGCCTCCAACGACCAGTAGTACGGCTGCTTGCCCGGCAGCAACTTCCCATGCAACGGATTGCTCCGCGCCGCCAACTTCTCCAGCACCGTGGGCCAATCCTCTTTCACCTGGGCATCCAGCAGGCGTTGGGCCTTGGCGAAATTCGCGATGGAGGTGAAGCAGTTATCCACCTTCACGTAATCGACCTTGGCGCGTTTCAATTGCTCCGCCAGCCACTCGCGGCCGTTGATGCCGATGTGCATCGTGAACGGAAACCAACTCTGCAGCCGCGTGTACATCAGCCCGAATTTCGGGTCCAGATAATAGTGGTAGTAGTGCAGGCATTTGCTCTCCTGCAGGCAAGGCTCCAAGAGTCCTTTCTCCTTGTTGCTGCGGATCACAATGCTGCGGCACGGTTCGACGCAACTGAGCACCGCGATGAGTCCGCTGGTCAAACCACGCGCCTGGGCCTGAGCCAACGCGCGTTCTTCCTTGTTGTCAGCGCTGCTGGCCAGATAGATCACTGGCAAATCTCGTTCGACCGCCTTGCGTTCGATGGCGGTGCACAGCGTGTCGGTGGTGCTCTCGGCGTAGTCGCCAAAGTCCTTCAGCAAGACCTTCATCCAGCACAGGAACGACAGGATGCCTGCCGGATAACAGAGGTTCCGGATGCTGCCGCGAAAGCGATCCCGGTCGAAACCGCTCAGGTGGCCAATGACTTTCGAGCCGAAACGTTGTAAAAACTTTTCCATGGGTTGTCCCTGTGGTTGGCGTGGTGTGTTTTGCAACTTTCCACTCTAACCCAGTTGACAACCCTTTTCATTCTTCTTCTTTGGTTGCGGCCGTTGGCCGCGCTGCGATTTCGTGATTCGTATTTCACCTTCGATGCACGCCAAGATTGGACAATTCAAGGAAATGGTAGAAACTCCCTGAAGGAAATGTTATG
>CAYSHJ010000984.1:0-3259 GCA_964430385.1 uncultured Planctomycetaceae bacterium | reverse complement strand
AACGCGGTTGGGCTTATCTGAACGAAGCGGCCAAGCTCGCCAAACAAGACTTCGAAGAGGCTCTGCGGCTCAATCCCGACAATCCCGACACGTATCAGGGCCTCGGCTTTGCGAAAGTCATGCTGGGCGACTACGAAGGTGCCGTGGCGGATGCGGAAAAATCGATCGCGTCCGCGAGGAAAGCGGTCGCGCGCTACGGTCCACAAGGTTGGCCGCTGTTCTTCAACCCCGCCACGCTGTTTGCTCAAGCGGTCGCGAAAGTGCTCGTCGATCCCAAACTTTCCGTAGAGCGCCGCGAAGAACTCGCGAAGCAATATACCTCGCGAGCCGTTGAACTCTTGAGCGAAGCCGCGAGAATCGCCGGGCCGGCGATGAAGCCAAGTGCGCTCGAAGCCATCCAGACCGACACGGCTCTGGATCCGATTCGTCAGCGCCCGGAGTTCCTCGAAACAATAATGAGCCTCGATCCCGAATCGGCTAAGAAGGAATAATCCTAAGTAGACTGGCAAAGACCTCGCGGCAGTAGCCGAACTCGTGAGAGTTCGGAGCCTGAAGCCTCACGGCTTCAGCGACCCAGTCATCCCTGCGGGTCAACTGAGAACGAGCCAAGACCAACATCACCCTGTCTTCACGTTGAAATCCGAGTACCTCCATGAGTCCCACCGTCACATTGGTCCGATCAACCGGACTGTCAAAGTCACCTCCGCCAGTACTCCTTCCGGAACTCAATGGCATCCGCCTGATTGCCGCCGAGTTCGACGCGGTCACCGACTTCGACCGCGACTTCCACTACGAGCTCATCGACGGAGTGCTGATCGTGAATCCGATTCCCTCACCGCAAGAACGCAACCCAAACGATGAACTGGCCTTCTTGCTCCGCTGGTATCAGCACGAACATCCGCAAGGCAAGTCTTTGAACCTGACGCTTCCTGAGGAACACGTCCGGATCGGCAGCCAACGTCGTCGAGCTGATCGAGTCATCTGGACCGGGCTTGGCCGTAAGCCGAACGTCAAGATCGACCTGCCGACGATTGTCGTCGAGTTCGTGTCTGCCGGCCGACGCAACGCTCAACGCGACTACATCGAAAAACGCGACGAATATCTCGCCGCTGGTGTGAAGGAGTATTGGGTGTTCGATCGCTTCCGACGCCTGATGACCGTCTACCGACAAACCGAGACCGAAATCGTCGAAGAAATCATCCGCGAACAAGACACCTACCGCCCGGCGTTATTGCCAGGCTTTGAGCTGCGGCTGATGGAGCTTTTGGCCTGTGCCGAAGAGTGATCACCGACAACCTCGTGCCCACGCTCGGCGCGGGTACGCCCGTTCCGCCGCTCTGCGACGCGCCTGCCATGCGTTCACGATCGTTGGCCACGACGTGCCGCGAAGTGGTGAAGTTCACGTTCCCATGCGGAACGTGGGAACTCGCATGAAAGAACTGCCATGTACAACCGCCAACAACTGATAGACTTGTTTCACCAACGCGCACTCAAATTCGGCGACTTCACGCTCGCTTCGGGCAAGACGTCGAGCTACTACCTCGACGGCAAGCAGATCACGCTGCATTCGGTCGGGCTGCGGCTGGTCGGCGAAGGACTGCTCGACCTGCTGGCCGATGTGCAGTTCGACGCGATCGGCGGCATGTCGATCGGCGCCGACCCGATCGTCGGCGGAGTGCTGACGGCGGCCGCCACTCGCGGTCGCGAGCTTTGTGGTTTCCTGGTTCGCAAAGAGCCAAAGGGTCACGGCACAAATAAGTATGTCGAAGGTCCAGTCGTGCCGGGCATGAAGGTTGTCATTATTGACGATGTCGTCACGACCGGCGGCAGCGCGCTGCAATCGGTTGATCGCATCGTCGAGTTCGGCTGCGAAGTCGTCCAAGTCGTCGGCATCGTGGACCGCATGGAAGGCGGCGCGAAGAATTTCACCGAACGCCGCCTGCCGTTCCGCTCACTGCTAGCGATCACCGACTTCGGCATCGCGCCGCCCATGGAGTAACGCTGAATCGCAAGCGGTCGTTCCAATCAGCAACGAAGCAATTGATCGAGCGACAAGTCGGCGATGCCATCGTGCAATCCGAAGGGCTTGAGACGATTGATGAAGTCCACTGAAGTTGCATGGTTGGACGAACCAGTCGAGTTGTTGGAAGACTGTCGATTGATCGTCAACGTGCGGCCGGGCGTCAGCGCGGTTGCATGCGCATGCCGCCGTCGAGACGGATGACTGAGCCGTTGAGCATCGGGTTCTCGACGATGTGTTGAACGAGTGCGGCGAATTCGTTGGGATGTCCGAAACGCGGTGGAAAACAAATCTGCGACTCCAGCGATTGGCGAAGCGTCTCCGGCACCTGTTGCATCATTGGTGTGTCGAACACCCCCGGAGCGATGCACACGACGCGAATGCCGTAGCGTCCCAACTCTCGCGCCGCGGGCAGAGTGAGCGACGCTACGCCTCCTTTCGCCGCCGCGTACGCCGCTTGTCCGATCTGACCTTCGGTCGCTGCGATGGACGAGGTTGTGATGATCACGCCACGCTCGCCATCTTCGGCGGGCGGATTGCTTCGCATCGTCTCCGCCGCCAACCGCAGCACGTTGAACGTGCCAATCAGGTTGACCTCGATGACGCGCCGGAAGGCCGCGAGATCACCAGGGCCAGCCGCCCCCACGATCCGCTCGCCGTGAATGATCCCCGCGCAGATCACGACGCCGCGCACCGGACCAAAGCGCTCTTGAGCCGTCGACAGCGCGTCTCGAACGGAGCTTTCATTGGTCACGTCTGTCGAGTGAAACACAAAACGAGTGGCCAAGTCCGACGGCAGCGACTCACTCGGTGGTCGAAGATCAGCGATGACGCCGCAAGCTCCCGCTGCCGACAACCGCCGAACGCACGCGGCTCCCAAGCCCGAACTGCCTCCCACAACGACGAATGCTTGCTGGTTTGTGTTCACGATGCCTCAGGCCGTTTCGATCTGCGCGGCGTCTTCAAGACCCAGTTCGCGGATCGCTTGCTCACGGATCTTAAACTTCTGAATCTTTCCCGTGACCGTCGTGGGAAAGCTGTCAACAAACTTCACGTACCGCGGCGTTTTGAAGTGAGCCAACCGCGAGTGGCAATACGCGCGAATTTCGCTGACGTCGAGCGTTTGACCCTGCCGGAGCTTGATCCAAGCCAGGATCTCTTCACCAAACTTCCGATCCGGAACGCCAACAACATGCACGTCCTCGACGGCCGGGAGCTGATAAAGAAGTTCCTCAATCT
>CAYSHJ010000983.1:0-14843 GCA_964430385.1 uncultured Planctomycetaceae bacterium | reverse complement strand
GAAACGCTCGAGCTCCGCGAGATTCGCTACCACATCGTCGAACCCGGCCGTCGCACCCAAACGATCGACGTGATCACGACACTGCTCGACGCGGACGAATACACCACGGAAGAGATCGCCGAGCTGTATGGCTTTCGCTGGAATTCGGAATCACGAAGTCGCCTCACGCCTCCATCGCATACGGCGTCGTCAGCCGGAACTGCGGATGCGTTTCGAGGTACGCGGCGATGCGGTCGGTGCGGGACAGCGCGACGGGGATGAAGTCCACCGCTTGTTGCAGGCGGTCGTTGGGTTCGGCGCAACTGAAGCGGAGGAAGCCGCCGCCGGCTTCGCCGAAGCATTCGCCGCCGAGGCAGGCGACGCCGAAGTGGTCGTCGGCTCCTTCCAGCAGGTACAGCGCGAGGCCGTGGCTCTTGATGCCCAGACGGTTGCAGATCGGGGCGACGTTCGGGAAGACGTAGAACGTCGCGGTCGGGTCGAGCGTTTTGAAGCCGTCGATCTGGTTCAGGCCGTTCGTCAATAAGACCACCTTCTCGCGGAACTTGGCCATGACGGCATCACGTTCGGCGGAGTCTCGTTCGAGGGCGGCCTTGCCGGCGAGTTGCACGATGGGCGGAGTGCAGCTCAGCGTCGTGTTGATCATTTTGCTGATCGAGTCCACGATCTCGGCCGACGAGACCGCGAAGCCCAGCCGCCAGCCGCTCATGCTGTAGCTTTTGCTGAACGTGTACGCGGCCACGCACTGCTCCATCATGCCTGGCTGAGCCAGTAGCGAATGATGCTGGCCCTGCCAAACCATGTGGCAATACGGCTCGTCGCTGAGCACCGCGATATTCTTGCCGCGGATCAGGTCGGCGATCTCGCGCAGGTCTTGCTCGGTCTGCACGCCGCCGGTTGGGTTGTGCGGCGAGTTCAAAAAGATCGCCTTCGGTCTTGGATCGTCTCGCAGAAACGCTTCGATGTCCGCGATCGCTGGACGGAAGCCGTTCGATTGCTTGAGCGGCTTGAACACCGCGCGAGCACCGCGCCGCAGAATGTTCGGCGTGTACGTCGGGAAGTACGGGCTGAAGACAAGCACTCCGTCGTTCGGATCGAGGAACGCTTCGCAGAAGAATTGCTCGAAGACTTTGGCACCGGGTCCGACGACGACGTTCTTGGCCTCGGCCGGGATGCCGAATTCGTCACGCACGAATCGGGCTGCGGCGTCACGGAACTCGGGCAAGCCGGGCGATGGGCAGTAGTGCGATTGATTCGCCTGAATCGCCTGCACACCGAAGTTCTTTGCCGAGGCGGTGCTGTCGAATGGACTGTCGCCGATTTCGAGTTCGACGACGTCCTTGCCTCTCGCTTTCAATGCCTTCGCGACGGCCAGCACCGTGAACGCGGTTTCGACAGTGAGTGATTTCGTGAACTGGCTGAGTTGGACAGGCACGGTGCCTCCTTCTAGGTAGCCACAAGCTGCCAGCTTGTGGCCTGACTGAATTGGGATTCAGAAACGAAAAAAGCCGCAAGCAAGCTGCTTGCGGCTACGTTTTGCTATTTCGCCGAGATCGCTTGTGCCAGCGGCCGCAACACTCGCTCGACGACGCACTCTTCAAGCATTTCTTCGCAGCGGCCGCGGAGCGTGTGCAGCGTTTCATCGAACGAAACGCCTGGCTCCAAGCTGCCGTACTGACGCAGCGTGAAGTACACGCTGATGTGCTCTTCGGGGTATTCGCCGCGGCGGACGTGATAGGCACTGGTGCGCGTCTCGATCGTCAGCCGCGCCTGCAGTCGGCACGTGTCGTTGAGGTCAGCGTGATCGACGGTTCGTAATTCAGCACGCGCGCACCCGGCACTTGCAGCAGCCCTTCGATCGCCGGACAGCCACCGAGCGCCTCCGCGACAAGTTCGTCGTGATTGCCCCGATAGTTCAACTCGAAGCCCATCATGTAATCGAGCGCTTCGCAGTCCAGCGGGCTGACCGACAGCATGTACGGCAATAATTCCAGCACCAGCATGTGCTGTTGAAATGCGACGTCAATGTCGGGCGGATTGAGATACGCGCTGCAAACACGCTTCGGCTCGACCGACAGCCAGCGCTGATGGCCTTGGTCCTTGTCCTCTTCCAAGACACAATCGCCACTCTCGCGTGTGTAAAAGTTGCGCATTGATGGATAGGATTTCTGCACACGCTCAAAAAAGCTCAGGATCGTCTCGCGAGCCGCTGGCAAGGGCATCTCGGTGTTGAGATTCATGTTGCAGTAGAAGTCGTCGACGTACGAGTCGAAGGACAACATCGGCAAGTCCTTTGACAATAAAAAACGTGAGGCATCTCATTCGCAACGCCAAGCGTCGCTGCGAGGATCCCTCACGCCAGTATGTTTGTGGAGCGTGCTGGCCACCAGCGCCGCCCTTCCCAAGGAATCGGTGGCATTCTATTGGTACCTCTTGGACAGGTCAAAGAACGTTCTTTGGCGAATGCAGCGGCCGCGACGGTCAGCGTTCGGCCGCTCACAGCCACCGGCATTCTCACAACCAAGGAGATTCCCCGTGCGTCTGCAAGCCAGTCTGTTTTCCACGCCGCTGGGTTGGTTCTGTCTGCTGGGCCAAGACCATCGCGTGTCGCTGCTAACCATCGGTCATCGACGCGCTGAGGATGCTCGGCGAAGATTCAAACTCCTCATCAACGATCGCTTGGACGAAGTCGATTGGCAGCCCGAATTACGGCAGCGGTTGGAGAGATTTGCTTCTGGTGAAATGGTTTCGTTCGACGATATCGCTGTGGAATTCGATCATCGCACGCCGTTTCAACAGCGAGTGCTGACCGCCACGCGAGAAATTGGCTTTGGCGAAACGATCAGCTACGGCGACCTGGCGGCTCGTATTGGTTCTCCGAACGCCGCGCGAGCGGTCGGAGCGGTCATGGCCTCGAATCACATTCCGATCATCATCCCGTGCCATCGAGTCGTCGGCAGTCGCGGTGAATTGGTCGGCTTCTCCGCTCCGCGCGGCATCGATCTCAAACGCCGGCTGCTCAAGATGGAGCAACTCGCCGCGCCAGTCACATGAGTCGACGGGCTTGTTTGTCAAGAGATTCAAGGCAGATAGCCAGCAACTTTCTTGCGCGGAAGGATTTGGCGGAGTGACGACTTTCGCCAGGCTGAAAGACACGAATAGAATCCCTTACGGCACGCTCGTCATCGTTCGTCAGTATCCTGCGAAAGAAGCGTCATGAGTGTCGGATTTGTCAGACCGAATGTGTCGGAGTTGAACCTCGCCCTCTTTGGTCGCTCAGTCCATCCGGAACTGCTGGTGATCTACGAGCGAACGACGGTCGCTCAAGACGGCTTCAGCGCTCATGTGGCGATTTGCGACGCCGGTCACCTGTTGGAACTGCGAGCCGCCGGACAAACGCTGTGCGAGGTGATGGCTCCACGGGAACAGCCGCTACCGCACCGCGAACGTCTGTTCGAAAAGAAACTGCGCGGCAGCCGAGATGAATCGTTGTTGTTGCCCGGTGGCGTCGGCTATCACTTGGGCTTTCAAGTCGAACGACTCGATCCCGAGGTGTTTCTGCACCTGCACGACGAGTTTTCCGGCGACTGCCACAAAGCCACCTTGGGGCACATCTTCGCAACCCCCAATCGGCTCGCCCCAGCCGCGATCAGTTATTTACAAGTCGATCTCTTTCCGCGCAGCCTGCTGGTTCACGCGTTCCACACGTTTCCCGAGAGCTGCGCCGTCGTGAAGACTCAGACGTTGATCGAACTGCCCGGCCGGAAGTAGGCGAGTCTCTCCGCCATGGCGTGGCCGTCGCTGGATGACGGGCGGTTGCGGCAATTCGTCATCGTTCCTGCGCCGAATGCGAGTCTCGGAGAGACTCGCCTACTTGAGTGCAGCGATCTTTTTCGCCGCTTCGGCTCTGGCTTTGGCGAGGACGCTTTCGAGCGTGATGCTGGCGCCGTTTTGCCGTTTGCTTTCGTCGGCCGCTTCCATGAAAGCGTAGATTTCGAGCGTCTCCTGTTCGCCGACCGGCGGCTTGCCGGAGCGGAAGAAGCTGATCATCTCGAACAGCAGCGGGTCGTAGCCGTCGTAGCTGCCGACCTTGTCTTCTCCTTTGTCGCCGGTCGCTCTGCCGGAATATCCGTTACCTTCCCAGAACATCCCGACACGACCATCGGTCCATTGGCCGATGACAATGATCTTGCCGTCCGTCGTTTGACTGCGTTGTACCGACACGCAGCCGGTGCCCATCACCGTGAACAGCGACTCGACACCGTGGATGCCGTACCAGAACAAGTCGGGATGCGTCTTCTCGAGACTCGCAGGGCTGGAGGTTTCGCAGCGCGTGATTTTGCCGAGCGAGCCGGCTCGCGCGGCAAGCGTCGTCTTGCCAAAACGCAGCGACGACGACGAGAAGATCGGCGTCTTGTACTTCTTCGCCGCTTCAAAGATCGCGATGGCGTCGGTCAAACTGGCGGCGATCGGCTTGTCGATGAAGCAGGGCTTGCCCGCCTTCAACACCGGAATGATCTGTTCAAAGTGCGGCCGGCCGTCGTTCGTTTCGAGCATTACGGCATCGACGCGCGTCACCAGCTCTTCGATCGAATCTACGATCTCGACACCCATCTTCTTCATCTGTTCCGTGTAATCCGGCACGCGCGAGACGCTGGATTCGATGTCCGGACTGCCTTTCGGATACGCCGCCACGAGTCGACAGCCCGCAACCTCGGCCCTTTGTTTTTCGGCGTTGAGCGTTTTCGTGAACGCGATCGCGTGCGACGTGTCCAAACCGATGATGCCACATTTCAGCGGCTTGGGTTCGGTCGCCGCATTGTCTTTGTTGGCGTTGCCAGCCGCGACAGCAGAATCCGCGTTGGCATCGGCGCTCACAACAGCCGCGGCGACTAGGTTGGAACTTAGAAAAGACAAATCCCACAAGTACACGGTTTGATCGTAGCTGACTGACGCGAGTCGTTTGCCGTCGGGCGCGAGCGCGAGCGCCGCAACCTTAGCTTGATGCTCGTCGGCCACGGCCAATTCTTCGCCATCGGCGACGTGCCACAGCTTGACTTCGTTCTTGCCGCGCGCTCGGCCGCCGCTGCCGGTGATCGCGGTTTTCTCGTCGAGGCTCAGCACGATGCAATTGACCGGCCGGCTGTGTCCGCCAAAGAAGCCGAGCGGCTTGCCGGAGTCGGTCTCGAAGACGTACGCCTTCTCGTCGAGGCTCGTCACGATCAGCCGCTGCCCGTCGGCAGTGAATACGACCGCCGTCGCGGCTTTCAGGAGGCCCTCGAACGTGCGAACCAATTCACCGGTCTCCGCGTTCCAAAGCTTGGCCGAACCCGGTCGAGTGACGCGCGTATCGTCTCCCAGCGCCGTCGCGAGCAACTTGCCATCCGGCGAAAACGCGACACTTTGAACCGGCTCGCCGTCATGCGCGAACGATTGGATCAATTCGCCGTCGGCGATTCGAATCAGCCGCGCGGTTTCATCATCACTGGAGGTCGCCAGCAACTTCCCGTCGGGAGAAACCACGATGCGTGTGACAGCTCCGCGATGCTTCGGCAAGTCGCGCTCTTTCTGACCGGAGGCGACGTCCCAAATCGACGCCGACTGGTACGCTCCGACGACCAGCTTGTCGCCGCTGGGTAAGAACGCCAGCGACCGCACGTATCCGCCGCCGACTTTCCAACTCGCCGTCTTCGTGGCGTTGCTGGCATCAAACCACTGCACCGTTTCATAGCTGCCAACGGCCAACTGCTTGCCGTCCGGTGAGAACGCCACGCTCGTGACCCAATGATCGAACCCAGAAAGCTGCTCGACAAACTTCAGCTTTTTATCGTTGACCTTCTCCTTGTTCGATTCTGGCTTTGGCTTGGCGTTCGGTTCCGCCGCGGTCGACAAGTGCAGGCCACTGATCGCCAACGTCGTCACGGCGGTAAACACTCCGAACAGCCGGAACATTGGAACGAAAGCAACTCGCGAAAACTGGCGATGCACCATGAGGAGGCTCCCGACGCGAACGCTTTTGGAGGGATGAGCAAACAAACCGGAAGACAAGGGACGGTTGGTCGGTTCAATTATCGCCTGAGATGGTTGAAACGCAACCGGGTCAATACCGCACGCGGCCGAGTCTGACACTAACCCGAAGCGTAAGCGAGGGACTGTTACCTCAGCCCTCGCTTACGCTTCGGGTTAGTGTGGGTGTCTGCCAAATGTGTCAAACTTGTCCGTACGAGGTACAATGACCGGCAACTGACTTGGGCGATTGAAGCGTTCGAGCCAGTCAACATTCAACGCTTCGGAGACCTTTGCATGCGTCGCCGCCAATTGCTCGTGATGTCGTTGTCGTTCGTGGCTTGTGCTGTTTGCGGAGTCGTCATCGTTTCCGACGGCTCGCGCGCCGTGGCTCAAACGAGCTCCAGCAAGAGCAAACTGAAGACTCCCACCACCAAGTCGAAGGTGGCTGGCGACGCCAAAGACCTTGACGCCCGCGCCGAGAAAAACCTCGAAGGATTCCTCGTCGAGTCGCTCAAGCTGGCCGAGGACTACGAAAGAGCAGGGAAATTCGACGAGGCTCAGGATCAACTGCGCACGGTCAAGAAACTCAAGTCGGATTTTCCGGGCATCGACGAGAAGTTGAACAAACTCAACGAGTCGTTGTTCGAAACGAACGAGCTGGAAGCGGAGCAGGATGTCGCCGATGGCTGGCGGCCCCGCGTGCATGTCTTTCGAGGGAAGCCGGTGCGTGTGCAGGCCCAAGGCTCATATAAAGTCGTGTTGAACGCCGCGGCGGACGCGGATGGCTTCGCGACCAAGGATCCGCGCACCGACATGGCGGCGGGCGTCCGCTGCGGAGCCTTGATGGGCATCATCCTGCCCACCGGGGAAGCGAGCGCGAAGTCCGCTCGCAGCGAAGCCCCGCGCAATGATAAGGACAAAATCGGCGAACCGTTCGAGATCGGAGCCAACAAGGAATTCACGCCAAAAGAAGACGGCGTGTTGCTGTTGAACGTCAACTTGCCGCCGGGACACAAGAGCATTGGCAAGCTCCGCATTCGCCTGTCCGGGCATATCAAGCTGCTGTCGAAGGAGGAACGCGGATGACGCACGCCAGCGCGCCGCCGCGAGTCGGATTAGTGGGTGTGGACCGGACTGGCTCGCACCTGCTCGAGAAGTTTTCGTCCGGCGGACCCTTACGGATTGTCGCGGTTTGGGACGAATCGCCGGAACGAACTCGGCTGGCGGAATCGCTCGGAGTCAACGCTGTCGCGAAGCTGGAAACGCTCGCGACTTCTTTCGACTTGGACGTACTGTGGATCACTCGGTCAATGGTATTTTCCAACGCCAACTTGATCGCGAGGTGTCTGAAACTCGGCAAGCATGTCATCGTTGAATCGCCGCTGGATCTCTCGCTGGCTGACGCGAAGCGAGCATTCAACGAAGCTCGCGCGCGGGATCTGCGGCTGCTGGTGCATTGTCCGCGGCGCGATGAAGAGAGTTTTCGGCGGGCGGTTTCGGTCGCAGCGAGCGGCGAATTGGGAACGATTCGCGCGGCGAAGTTCGTTTCATGGGGCTATGGCCGGTGGCCGAATCGCGTCGGAGATCAATCGAGCCAGCGCGACCCGGAGGACTTGCCGGGAACGACGGTGATTCGATTGATGGCTCACGCGTTGGATCAATTGCTGCACTTGATCCCGCAGCACCCGCATCGCGCGTTCGCAACGGCGCAAGTCAACCCATTCAAGAATCCTTCAGCCGCGCCGCCCCAACCCGC
Source organism: uncultured Planctomycetaceae bacterium (assembly GCA_964430385.1). Taxonomy (GTDB): domain Bacteria; phylum Planctomycetota; class Planctomycetia; order Planctomycetales; family Planctomycetaceae; genus CAYSHJ01. The sequence continues at coordinate 7,081 of CAYSHJ010000983.1, read as the reverse complement.
CGCCGCACTCGCGCTATCGATCGAATTTGCCAACGGAACCTGGGCTGAGCTCGACCTTCGCCTCGATAGCCCGGTTCCGTTCCACAGCGGCTGGGTGCTTACGGGCAATCGCGGCGGGTTTGCCGACGCGCAGCGCTATTCGCTGACCGACGAACGCGAAGTCTTGGATTCTCCGGTCACGCCGGGCGAAGCCGAGTTGGATTCGTTCGCTTGGCTCGCTCAGCAGCTTCGCGCACCCGAACACAACGCTGTCGAAGATGCTCGCGCCGTCACGGTGGTCGTGTTGCTGGACGCCGCGCGAAGATCGTTGGAGTCACGGCAAGTCATTGAACTTTGACGACCGAGAACTCCGCCAGCACCATCCGGTGGTCGGACAACAGCGAGCCATGATGTTCGGCTCGATGAAACTGAATGTGCCGGTTGCCCCACATCTGATCGAGCGTCAGCACCGGCACTGGCATTGGCCACGTCGGACAATAACCTTGGCCGACAGAGTCAAACGCGTTGGTCCAGTTGAACCGCAGTTCGTCGAACCAGACGGAGAACGACGGCGTGTTTAAATCCCCGACGACGAGCGTTGGCAACTCCGTCTGTTCCGTCAGCAATTCGCCCAAATGCAGCAGCGGCCGTTCGTGCGACTCCCAAGGATCGCTCGGCAAATCCGCCAACACCAACGTGAACCGCTGGCCGTTCACTTCGGCATGGAGACGGCGAAAGCGGCCGCCGCCTCGCAAGACGCCGGCAGCTTCTCGCGTGACCTGACCGCGAACCAAGACGACAAATCCACCGCCCAGCGTCAGCACTTGATGATTCGAAAAACGAGCCTTCCAGAACTCGGCCGTTTGCGGCAACTCGTCGACCGCTTCGACGAAGCCCAGCACGTCGGCGTCGAAGTCACGGGCCACGCAAGCCAGTCGATCCCACGACGCCCAATGTCCTCGATTCAAATTCCAGAACCCAACACGAATCGACGTCGGTGGCGACTTGTCGAACGTGGAATGAAATCGCCAATCGCGAATTCCAACCAGTCCGCCAAGAATCACGAGCATGACACAGCCAGTGGCAAGCCACCGTTTCGACTCGCCACGCCACGCGGCCCATCCCAGCCATCCGGCCAACACCACCGACAACAACTCGGGCGGTGACATGTACACCCAAATGGAAATCGGCCACCACCGGTCACGCAGTATCACGTGCCCGAGCCATGTCGCGGCCACGATCCACAAGATCACGCGATGCCACCGCACTCGTCGAGGTGCATCTGACGAGTTCGGGTCACAATCCGTGGACATGAGCGGTTCCAAGCGAGTCGTCGATGACGGCAACGCAGACACACTGCCATCGCTTGACTGTGAACTGGGAACGACGGAACTGGGAACGACGGAACTGGGAACGAAACCTCAGTTCGAGTCTTCCAAATTGCTCGTGTCGCCCTCATTCGCACCGCGACGGCTCTCCTCCGCGGCGAGTCGATGCTCATACAACGGGCCAGCAATGCGGATCGCGCGGACGTCGAGATGGATGTTGAGCACCGTGTAGTCTTCGCCGCCGAATTCCTCGGTATACCAACCATTGCTGTCCGGACCGCGATAGAACCGGAACTCGAAGCCGTCTGAGGGCTGATGCCGCGCGTCGTTGCCATTAAACGCCAAGCCGATCGCCTCGCTCTCCTTGTTGTCGATCAGTCGGCCCAGCAGATCGGCCACGGTGCAGTTTCCGAGAATGTCGGTGTAGAACATGCGGTGATCGAAGTACGGCTCATAGTTCTCGTCGGTCGGGTCGAGCCTGACGTCATCCAACTTTTCATCGGCCGGCGTAACTTCGCGCGTCTTCAGGTTGATGTGGTCGCCGCGATCGAGATACGACAGCTTGACGTTCTTGAGGCTGAAACCGTCGGACTCCGCATCGCGCGTGGCTTCGGAAGCGTCCATAATGAGCACTCCCTTGTAGCCGATGACTCGCGCGTCGTAGCCCCGTTCCACGACCAGCGCGGTGTTCTCATCGACGCCGATGCCGAACGAAATGCTCTGCGCGTGCATCGCTACCAACGCTCGAGCAAAACGGCCGCGCACCAAACAATGCTGCTCGACAAACCAACGTGCGTCGAGGAACCCCAAACCGTGGTCGATCTCTTTTCCAAAGGTGACGCCGTGCTGCAGGACTTCCAGCGGTTGCGGAGCGTCGCGAAACATCACCTGACTCATGATGGCCGCCCCCGCGCTGGTTCCCGCGATGACGCCGCCACGACGATACACGTCCCAAATCGCCTTGAGCATCGGTGTCTGATCGCCGTCGTCATCCAGCAGCGCGTCGACAATCCGGCCTTGTGCTCCCCCAATGAAGTAGACGCCGCTGGCCGAACGCACGCGCTCGACCAATTCGGGATCGAAGACCGCGTCTTGGACTTCGCGATCGACTTCGCTCCACGACACGGGAACCACGAAGGCGTCCGCACCGGCGCGATTCAGGGTCTGCACGAGTTTGGCGCACGACTTAATCGGTTGACCACTCGCGGCTGTCGGGAAGACGGCGATCTTCGCGCCATCACCGCCCGCCAGTTCCACGATCGTGTCCCACAACTCACGGTCGCGGAAACGCTCGGAACCGCCAATGATCACCAGCGAACCTTTCGGCTCCGGTGATTCCTCGGCCACGGCGATCGGTGCGTCGTCCACGCGGGCATCAGCGGCCCAGGACAAATTGACGGCCAGCGTCAGCAGGCTCAGCCACACTGAAATCAGTCTCACAGCCTCATCCTTTCGATGGGAGCGCTTGACCGTTACGAACCCTCTCCAAACTCTCGAGCAGGGGACGCACAGCCAGCTCTCCTCGGACCACGTCCGTGCGGTTCGGGCGGTCCCTCTTGGAAACGTGACAGAACCACCACGGGAAGATGTACTCCGACGTTCGAAGTGCGTCAATCGGGTTCATCGCGTACGACGGAAACTTGCCATCATCTACGGCAGAAAATGCCGATCCGCTGGCCAGCTCAGCTTGCGAACTTTCAACCTCGATTCGGGACGATTGCGGTTGTCGTCGAGCGCTGCGTAGGATGCCCCGATGAGTAACTCTCGCCGCGAGTTCCTGGAATCGACCCTGCGCGCCGTCGGTGGCGTGGTCGCCAGTGGGCTGCTGGTTGGACTGCCACAAAGTTCGCCAGCCAACGATCGTCCGACAATCGTCGATTGCCACACGCACTTTTACGATCCAACTCGCCCCGAAGGAGTGCCTTGGCCCGGCAAAGATGACTCCACGCTGTACCGCCCAGTGCTGCCGAAACACTTTCTTGAACAGGCGGCGCCGCTGGGAGTCACGAAGACAGTCGTCGTCGAGGCCAGCCCGTGGGTCGAAGACAACGCCTGGCTGCTTGATCTGGCCGCGAAAAACCCGGCGATTGTCGGAGTCGTCGGCAATCTGACTCCCGGGAAGCCGGATTTCGCGCAGCATCTGAAACGATTCGCGGCGAACAAGCTCTATCGAGGCCTTCGGATTAATCACGGTTTACTGAAGAGCGGCCTCGATCAACCGGAGTTCCTCGCCGACGTGAAGCGTCTCGCCGAGAGCGATCTCGAACTCGACGTCAACGGCGGCCCGGAGATGCCGGCCGATGTCGCGCGGCTCGCCGAAAAACTGCCCGAACTGCGAATCGTCATCAATCACCTCGGCAACGTGGACATCGACGGCTTGCCGCCGCCAAAAACTTGGCGGGACGGCATGCAAGCCGCCGCCAAACATCCGCGTGTCTTCTGCAAAGTTTCAGCGCTTGTCGAACATGCGACGCCAAAATCGTCGGCAGCCGACCAGCCCACGAAAGTGCCTGATGACGTCGCGTTCTATCGCCCGATCCTCGATGCGATCTGGCAAGTGTTCGGCGACGATCGGTTGATCTACGGCAGCAACTGGCCGGTCAGTGACCGCTTCGCGACGTATCGCACGCTCTTTTCAATCGTGAAGCAGTACGTCGAAGCGCGTGGCCCTGTGGTGACGGAGAAATTTTTCGCAAAGAACTCGCAAGCGGCCTATCGGTGGCGATGAGGAATCGGCACGCAATAAATTTCGTAGCCGAAGTCGTGAGACTTCGGTCCGAACTACGTCGATGTGAACTCAATAGATGAGCGAGTTGATTCCCAACTCTGATGCCACGTGCATGGCCGACACACCAAAGGCCTGCGACTCCGCGTTCCTCGACCTCCTGCGCATGCACTTGATCCCCGGCATCGGGCCGCGAACATCTCAAGCTTTGCTGGACTACTTCGGCTCACCGCAAGCCGTGTTGCGTGCCAGCCTTGCTCAGCTTCAAGAGGTTGCCGGCGTCGGGCCGAAGCTGACGAACGCCATCGCGGCCGTGACGCTCGGTCGTGACGCCGAGCAGGAACTGGCCGAATGCGAACGGCTCTCCGTGCGACTGTTGCAGCGCGGTTCGGACGAATATCCGCGACCGCTCGAACGCATCTGTGATCCGCCATTGCTGCTTTACTGCCGCGGCGATTGGCGGCCGCAAGATGAACTGGCCGTCGCCATCGTCGGCTCGCGGAAATGCACGCTGTACGGCAAGCAGCAGGCGGAGAGAATCGCGCGCGCGTTGGCACAAGCCGGCGTGACGATCATCAGTGGACTCGCGCGCGGCATCGACGCGGCGGCACATCAAGGCGCGATCTCCGTCGACGGACGGACGCTCGCCGTGATGGGCACGGGGCTGGCTAATATTTATCCGCCCGAGCATCGCGAACTGGCGGAGCAAGTCATTTCACACGGAGCCCTGTTGACCGAATTCAAGTTGTCTCAACCGCCGCAATCGGGTTTGTTCCCGCAGCGCAATCGGATCATCAGCGGCCTGTCGCTGGCGGTGCTGGTGGTCGAAGCGGGACGCAGCAGCGGCGCGTTGCACACCGCTCGCCACGCGATGGAACAAGGTCGCGAAGTGCTCGCCCTGCCCGGCCGCATCGACAGCCTCGCCAGCGAAGGCTGCCACGACCTGATCCGCGACGGAGCCACGCTGATCCGTCACGTCGATGACGTCATGGCCGCGATCGGTCCGCTGTTCCAACCGGTCAATGCGTCGTTGCCACGAGCACTCAATGACGATTCGCCGGTCGAGCTCTTGGATCACACGCACGCCGCCTCGCGCCGCGATCTCACAGTCCACAGCCTGCGGGAACTGTCACTCAACGATCAAGAACGCCAAGTCCTCAACCTGATCACCGCCGAGCCGACGCACCAAGACCAGATCATCGCCAACAGCCAGTTCGAACCCCCGCGAGTCCTCTCGACGCTCACGGTCCTCGAAATGAAGCGCCTCATTCGTCGTCAACCGGGTGGGTACTTTGTACGCGCGCCCTGGTAAGGCTACGGGACACGGCGCAGGGGACAGGAAACAGGGGACAGGGGACAGGGGACAGGAAACAGGGGACAGGGGACAGGAAACAGGGGACAGGAAACAGGGGACAGGAGGCAGAGAGCAGGGGGCAGGGGACGGGAAACAGACGTCGCTCAGCGTGGAATGTCGTCCTTTCGACGCTATCATCCAGCCGCCTCGCAGCGCAAGCCCCGCTGAGGCATTTCGACTTCTGTTTTCTGTTTTCTGTTTTCTGTTTTCTGTCTCCTGTGCCCTGTCTCCTGACCCTTGTCCCCGGTCCCCTGACTTCCATGCGCATCCTGATCACCGCCGGGCCGACTCGCGAATATCTCGACGACGTGCGGTATTTGTCGAATGCCAGCAGCGGCCGCATGGGATACGCCTTGGCGACGGAAGCGATCGAACGCGGACATCAGGTCGTTCTTGTCAGCGGACCGGTGGACTTTCCGCCTCCAGCCGGATGCGAACTCCAGGCGGTGCAGACCACCGAAGACATGCGCATCGCCTGCGAGCGTGCCTTTCCAACCTGCGACGGCGTGATCGCCGCCGCCGCCGTGTGCGACTACAAACCTAAGCAGCGGATCTCCGGAAAGATCGCGAAGACGGGTGAGCCGATCACGATCGAGATGATCGAGACGGACGACGTGCTCGCCGGCTTGGGCCAAAAAAAAGAGGGTCGCTGGATCGTCGGCTTTGCCCTCGAAGCCGCCAACTCGCGCGAGAATGCGTTGCAGAAGCTGCGAGCAAAAAACTGCGACGTCGTCGTGCTCAACGGCCCATCGGCCATCGGCTCCCCGACCAACTCCGTCGAACTGATCGACGCCAGCGGACACGCGATTGCGCACTGGAACGGGTCCAAAACCGAGGTAGCCCGCGAGCTGATTGGCTGGATCGAGAAGCATTTGCCACGCTGACCAACGTCGGCCATGCCGCCGCCAGCGACCAATTCAGGAACGCTCATCCACGCTGATCGGCGCAGATCGGGATAAGCGAAGATCAGTGCAGATTAGTGTTCCAGCTTGCGCTCAAGGTGACGTCGACTTAAGACTCGTGGCCGGGACTTTGCCATCGAGGTAGCGCCAGTTCTTCAGCCAGAAGATCAGGTCGGCCATCGCTTGCTGATCGACGTTCTTCTCCACGCCGACGGGCATCAGCGACAAGCCGGTGTTGCGGAGTTCTTCGATGTCGGTGCGCAGCAGCGTTAGCGTTTTGCCTTCGGGTTGTTTGAGAGTGATGGAAGTGGCGGTCTCGGCCGTGATGACGCCGGATTCCACCTTGCCATCTTTCGTGGTCACAGCGTAGGCGAAGTAGTTGGCGTCGATGGCTTTGTTGGGGTCCAGGATGTCCAGCAGGAGTTGTTCCGGTTTTTTGGTCCGTGTATCGGAGATATCCGGCGCGACGTTGACGCCGAGGTCGGCGACGCGATGACAGGTCACGCAGTGCTTTTGAAAGACCTCGCGTCCGCGTTGCGGGTCGGCCTTGAGCGTCAGGGCCGGCTGATACGCTTCGAGCACCTCTTTGCGGCTAGCGGGAGCCGTGGCGGCCAGCACGGTCTTGGCTCGCTCGCGCAGGGTCTCGTCCTTGTCCTGCGTCAATTGGTTGACTCGCACCGGGTCCAGTTCGGTGGCGGCGATCTGCCCTTGCTCGATGGCCTCCAGCAACCGCAGTTGCCGCTCCCTCGACGCGAACAACGCCGCCAAGATCGCCCGACGAATCGTGGGAGTC
>CAYSHJ010000982.1:0-3737 GCA_964430385.1 uncultured Planctomycetaceae bacterium | reverse complement strand
GGTCGCGAAGCTGTCTGGCCGAGCCTGACTTCGCCCAGAGAATGTTACATCCGACTTTCGGAACAAATTTGAATCGTGACGCGATCAAAGCCTATCTCGCCTCGCGCCGCGAAACGAAGTTGTCACCGCTCAGCACGTTCGCACGCGGTCAAAAGTTGCTCGAACAAAAAGGTTGCTTGGCGTGTCACTCGCGACACGGTGCCGGCGGCTTCGGCAAGATGGCGGCTCAGGTCGCGAAGTTCGACAAAGATTTCGCTGGCCAAGCCCCGTCGCTCGTCCCGCCCTCGCTCAACGCCGTCGGCGACAAACTGCTCGACGAAGCGCTGAGCATCGCCGTGCGCGGTGAACGACAACCGATCCGAATGCCGTGGCTGAAAGTGCGGATGCCGAAGTTCAAGCACTCGCCGGACGAGTTGGCGACTCTGACGCGGTACTTCGTCGAGCACGATCGGATCCCGCGGAATGCGCTGTGGCCGGTCGCCGACCGAGCCACCGCCGCTGACCGAAGGTCTCCAACGAAGGACGACCAAGCGTCGAAGACGAAGGGAGACCTGCGGTCGGACGAGCGGCGGGGTCAGGAGACCCGCGCCGAGCGCGCGGCAGACGCCCACACGCTCCTCGCCGGACAAGCGCTCACTGGCGTGAAAGGCTGGAGTTGCATCGCGTGCCACAAGATTGGCGACTACGAGCCGACGCACGTCGCGCTGGGTGCTCGCGGATCGGACTTGAGGTTGCTCGGAAAGCACATGCGGCCGGAGTTCTTCTTCCGCTGGATTCGCTCGCCGCTGCGAGTCGTCCCCGGCGTCGAGATGCCGTCGTACAACCGCTCTGTCGCAGGAGTGCTCGACGGCGATTTGTCGAAGCAACATGCCGCGCTGTGGCAAGCGCTCAACGACCCCAACTTCCAACCGCCGACCAACCCCGCCAACGTCGAACAATTTTTCGTGGTCAACCCTGGCGAGCGGCCACGCATCATTCGTGATGTGTTTCAACTGCCGAAGGAACTCGGCGGCGGCAATGTCCCGCGTTCGTTCGCTGTCGGTTTCGACAACCGGCACTCGTTTTTGTTCGATGCCGAGACCGCTTCAGTTCAACAATGGACCTTCGGAGATTTCGCTCGGCAGCAGGTCGTCGGCAAGCGTTGGTTCTGGCAGATGGCCGGAGTCGATGTCGTGCGGTCGTTGCCGGCTCCGCAGTTCGCGCTGCGACGGAAGTCGGACCCAAAGGCTCACGTCCTGATGGCTTCGACGCGAACGCACAATCCGATGGGGAATTGCCGAGTCGATCGAAACGGCGTGCATGTTTCGTATGTGCTGTACTTCATCGTCGATGAACAGCCGGGCGACCTGGGACCGGAATACGCCGCGATTGACGTCGAGGAAACGCTGACGCCGATCACGATCCCCGCGACCGATGCGAGCGACGGTGACAAGCCACTTCGATCTGGCGTGCAGCGGCGATTGTCGCTGCGTTGGACCAATCACGAAAACACGGCGGACTTCGAGTTGTGGTTCGGGCGGCCGACGAACATGACGGGAGTCGGTCAGCCCCGCATCGAACTCGGAGGACGAGCAGTCTTCCCCGTTCCGTCCAAACAAGGGACAAGCAAGAGTGCCTATGCTCCGTGGCAGCGGCTGCCCATTCACGATCAGCCGGACGAGGCATGGGAATGGACCGAGTTGCCGATGAAACATGACACGTCCGAGCCGTTGCCGACGACTCAAGTTTCGTTGAGCTACTCGGCTGAGTTGCAACGTCAGACATTGTCGATTCCCACGCGACCGGCCGTAGTCGCGGCTCGAAGTCCAATCACGTCGGTTCCCGGATTCGACGGAGTTCAATTGCCACTCGATGCGTCGATCATGCCGACTGGTCTTGCCTGGCGACCGAGCGGCACACTCGTGCTGTCGTCGCTCAAAGGACACGTCTTCGCAGCATCGGACTCCAACGGCGATGGCTGGGAGGATCGACTGCAACTGCTGCACGAAGGCTTGTCGGCTCCGTATGGGGTGCATCTGCTCGATGAGGCTCTCGTCAAAGCGTGGGTTGGGAAAGAAGCGTCGCAGGTGAGCGGCTCAATGGCGGAACGGTCGGTCTTGGTCGCGTCACGACAAGACCTCGCACTGCTGGTCGATTTGGATGGCGACGGCTATTGCGAACGTCAGCAACGAATCGCCGGCGATTGGGGACTCACCGACGACTACCACGAATGGACGACCGGTCCCGTTCGCGATTCCAAGAACCGGCTGATCTGGGGACTCTCCAGCGATTACACGGACAAGAATCGCCCAAAGGACCGCTCGCGTTGGCGAGGCAAAGTTCTGCGGCTGATTCTCGATTGGGACAAAATCCGCGAACCTGGACCGCATGGCATCGGCCCGCAACCCTTCGGTCACGCCTTCCGTTACCCGACTGGCTTGGCGATCAACGAAGGCGATGAAGTGTTCGTCTCGGATCAGCAGGGCGTCCAGAACTGCTTCAACGAGATCAACTATCTCGTCGATGGGGCGCATTACGGGGTGCCGGCGACTCATGAAGAAGACAAGGACGCGCCGGAGACGAAGGCGGCGATTCAGATTCCGCATCCCTGGACTCGCAGCGTCAACGGGCTGTGCTTCCTCACGGGCAACGAGGGGTATCCCGACTTGAAGGGGCACGGGATCGGGTGCGAGTACAACAATAAGTTCTTGATTCGCTTCACCACGCACCGCGTCGGCGACGTCATGCAGGGAGCGGTTTTTCCGTTCTCGATGCCGGACGAGGAACTGACCCGGCTAGCGGGGGGCGTTAGCCTCCCGGTTGGAGCGAAGTCCGTGTCCGATGTCACCGGCGGGCTGACGCCCGCCGCTAGCCAGCGACGTGTGGGGACCAACTTTCAGGGACCGTTATGCATCGGCGTTAGTCCGAAGGGGCAGATCTACGTCGGCAGCATCGCTGACAGCGGTTGGGCTGGCGGCAAGAACACCGGCAGCATTGTGCAGCTCAAGGCGAACGGCCAGCGGCCGAACGGCATTCGCGAGATTCGAGCGACTCGCGACGGTTTCGACATCGAATTTTTTTCCGCGGTCGATCGTGCTCGCGCGACCAATGTCGAAAGTTACTCGGTCTCCGGCTACACGCGCGTCTGGGGCGGAGCGTATGCCACTCCCGATTCCGACCGGCATCGCTGCAAAGTGCTCCGCGCGGAGTTGAGCCAGGACGGCAAGACGGCTCACCTGCAAGTCGATCCGCGTAAACCGGGGGGTTACGTCTACGAAATCGCTTGCCAAGAGGTCGCCTCAGGCGACCAGCCGCTGTGGCCTGCGTACGGCTTTTACACGCTGCACCAGATCCCGTAGGTCACCCATGCCTCTCGACGCCATCGCTATCGACGTCCGCAATCTGACCAAGCTCTATCGCGTCTTCCAAAGACGCGAGGGACTGTGGGCGTCGGTGAAGAGCTTGTTTCACCGCGAATACAAAACCGTTTCGGCTGTCGCCGGAGTTAGCTTTTCGATCCGCCAGGGCGAGATGGTTGCGTTCCTCGGTCCGAACGGAGCCGGCAAGACCACCACTCTCAAGTTGCTTTCCGGCCTGATCTTTCCGAACTCCGGCGACGCGACCGTGCTCGGCTTCACGCCGTGGCAACGCGAGCATGCTTATCGCCGACGCTTTTCGCTCGTCATGGGCCAGAAGAATCAACTTTGGTGGGACTTGCCGGCTCAAGAATCGTTTCGGCTGCATCAGGCCATCTACCG
>CAYSHJ010000981.1:0-11091 GCA_964430385.1 uncultured Planctomycetaceae bacterium | reverse complement strand
AAAACAGCGGGAGCCAACATCAAGGTCGGCATGTCGGCGGATCAGTGGGTCGCGAGCAAGATCGGGCATCTCACGCGCTTGCCATCGCTCGAGATCGGCATCGAGCCGGGCCGCACGGCCGGAAGCTGCGACTCCGGTTATAGCTGTGCTTATTCGTCCGCCATCTCGTGGAAGACGGAATCCACTCCGATGGCCAAGGAGGTCAATCCACGATTGGTCTTCGAACGTCTCTTTGGCGGCGAGGAGTTTAACCCCGAAACCCGCGCGAAACGAGCGGCCTATCGCAAGAGCATCCTCGATCTCGTCGCCAACGACGCGGCGCGGCTGAAAGACAAACTCGGCCAGACCGACCAACGCAAGATCGACGAGTACTTCACCTGCGTCAGAGAAATCGAACAACGCATCGAGCAAGCCGAGGTCACCGCCAAGAACGCTCGTCCGGACATCCCGGCTCCAACCGGCATTCCCAAGGACGGCCAAGAGCACATCCGCCTGATGTACGACCTGCTGACGCTGGCGTTCCGCACCGATAGCACGCGCGTCGCCACTTTCATGCTGGGCAACGCCGGCAGCAACAAGACCTACCCGATGGTCGGCGTCAACGAAGGACACCACGAACTATCTCACCATCGCAACGAGGCCGACAAGATCAACCAACTGAAAAAGATCGACAAGTTCCTCATCGAGCAGTTCGCGTACTTCTTGCAGCAGATGAAATCGGTCAAGGAGGGCGAAGGCACGCTGCTCGATCACAGTCTCGTGTTGTTCGGCAGCGGCCTGGGCGACGGCAACGCCCACGCGCACCACAACCTCCCGGTCATCCTCGCCGGCCGAGGCAACGGCACCGTCCAGCCGGGGCGCTTCATCGCCCTTGAAAGCGAAACGCCACTGAACAACCTCTTCCTGTCGCTGTTCGACCGCATGGGCACGTCGACTGATGCGTTTGGCGACAGCAAGGGGTTGCTCAAAGTCATTGACGCCTAGAGAGGATTCCAAAATGTCTCCTGTTCAAGCACCGCTCGTTCCATCCAAAACCGTTGGTCGAACGCTCCTCAAGACGCCGCTCTCCGTCGGCTACAAGGGGATTGAGGAGCCGTTGTCCGTTGCGAAATACCACGAACTGATCGAATCGGGCGTTTTGACGACGGAAGACAGGATCGAACTCCTCAACGGAAGACTGGTTCCTAAGATGTCGCAAAACCCTCCGCACCGCATCGCGATGACACGCACAAATCGCTGCTTGCGGGATGCGACTGATCCCCAGAGGGCTCATGTTTTGAATCAAACTCCTCTCACGCTCGACACCAGCGAACCTGAGCCGGACATTTGTTTGATTCGCGGCAGCGAGGAGGCTTTTGAAAAACTTGGTCGGCATCCAAGCCCTAAAGATCTGTTGTTGTTGGCCGAGGTCGCTGACACCTCCCTGCGGTTTGACCGGGGTGAGAAACTCGGAACCTACGCCACCAGCGGCATCGCGAACTACTGGATCATCAACCTGAACGACCGCCGCATCGAATGCTACTCGGACCCGGATGCCACGACAGCGACGTATCGCACGATGCGGAACTACTCGACCGGTGAAGTCATCGAGTGGCAAACACCGGAACTTGGCGCGCTGCGGCTCAACGTGGCGGATCTCTTGCCCGAATAGCCGGTTCGCCGCACGAGCCAGTCAGCCCGCGTTCGTTTTCCCAAGTGCCCGCACAAACGAGAGCGTCTCATGACTGTAGTGGTCACGATGGAAACGGTGACCTCGAAGCCAAAATGGATTTTTCAGGCATGGCTCCGATGTCCAATAGTTTCAAACAGAATGGCCTTGGCGGAGAACTCCCCGGCGAGGGCCTGACACGCCATTGGCGCATCGGAGACCGGGATATCCCTTGGCAGGTTGCTTCCCAGCAGAGCCTGCCGCCGTTTCTCCCGACTCTCGTATTTCATCCGAATTCGACGACTGAAATCAACCATTGGACATCGGAGTCATGCCTCCCCAAATCCACCGCGGAATTGTCCTGCGGTTTCTACGACAAGGTGCCTCGGCAGCGACAAGGCGGATGAACCCACTTTCTGGAGTTGCGGGCGAAGCCCGCGCCAAGTTGACCCTCACTCCAGCGACGCGATCCAAGCGACGGAGGATTTTCCCGCGTGGTTCACCCGCCTCGTTACTTCGCCTTTTAAGGACATCCTTTGCAATTCTGTCGGCGTGACTACCCAAGCATCATCCCCGGTCGCGTCGACCTGCACTGCAAGCGCATCAACCGGGTATTCCGCTTCGGATTTGCCTTCACGAGAGAACCGCTCGACTGACTTGCGGAGATGAGCCACCCATACTCCTCCGTCCTTCGGGTCCACGGAGACGCGATACGGCATTTTCTGTCCCAGTTCGATGGCGACTAATTCTTTTCCGTTTGCGTCAAACTTGATCAGCCGGTTGCTACTCCCGGCCACGTCCTGATGCTCGCGAACTGCTACCCAAGCGGCACCACTCCTCGGATCAACGTCCACACTCGAAGCGCACCAAGTGGAAATTTCAGCCGAGAACACCAACTCGCCCTTGGAGGTGACTTTCGTCAAGTTCTTGGCGGCGATCCAGAACGCCTTTGCTTTCTTGTCGTAAACGATATCCCACCCTGTAAAGCGGTCGGAGGCGATCTCCTGACCCTGGCTGTCGTATACCACAGTCTGTCCCTTGCCGATCTGCTCACCGGTCATTGCCCATAGGTTGCCGGTTTCCGGATCGACGGCAATCGCTGAGCCATGCACCCCGTTGATGGTGAGCGTCTCTTTGCCAGTAAGATCGAATCGCCGAATCCGCTGCGCGACGTTTTCGACCACCCAAACACATTGACGTGCGGGGTCCACCGCGATCATTCGGCTGCACCCGATTGTCTCGCAATTGTTGAATCCGGAAACTCGGAATGTTTGTTTTCCTGCGGGATCGACCAAGGTCAGATTGTCCTTGTAATCATCTTTCCCCATGTATTGGTCGTCGCAGTTATCGAGCACGAGAATTCCGGCTGCTTTTGGCGTGTCTTTAGGCCGATCGGACTGCGCGAAAGAGAGAGCAGTTACGGCGAGGACGAGCAAAAGTATGAAGAAACGCATTGTCGGCCTCCGAGTGACGGTGAAACGGACAGTCCGATGAACAGGGCGTCACGCTACCTTTGGCGAAGCCAATTGCCAAGTTGTCTCTGAACGACCTGTGTCACGTCCGTCGGTGATTGGCCGCGCGCGATCAATATCCCAGTGACACAAACCCCACCGAGCTTGCCTCGGTGGAATCGGGCCTTTGCACTACGAGCGGATTCACTCGACTTGAAACTCGGCGTAGTGCAAAAGCCCTGGAACCACTGAGGCAAGCTCAGTGGGGTTTTTCGCCACGTGCGAGGCGACTCGTTCCAGGTCGGACGTGATGTGCGTCGAGAACAGCACCGTGTGCTGCTCGTCCTGCGTCAGTTCGAGCAGCGAGTGCCGGAACTCGCGGCGAGCGATTGGGTCCAACGCCGCGACCGGCTCGTCGAGCACGATGAGCTCCGGCCGAAGACAACCGGCTTCCCGTTCGCAGGCCGCAACAGACCGAGCAGGCATTTGAGAAGCGTCGATTTCCCCACCCCGATGGTTCCCAGCAACCCTATTTGCTCAACACGCGAGACGCCGTGTCCGACGGCTGCGGGGCGAACGGTTCTTTCGCCAGCGTGGTGGGATGAGCGTAACCGTTCCAGGTTTGCATACTGTCGAGCACTCCCAGCTTGCCGCCCAGCCAGCGTTGCAGGCGGCGCGGCAGTAGCGCGGTGATCATCGGCAACAACTTGACTTGCCAAGGCGTCCGTAGAATTTCACAGTCGCAGCGAACGGCGTCGACCACGCGATCGGCGAGAACCTGCGGCGTGAGCATGGGCATCAAGAACGGCGTCTTGACGCCGGTGAACATGCCGGTCGCAATATAGCCCGGACAGACGGACGTCACCTGGACGTGATCGTGGCCGGTCATCCGCAACTCTTCCCGCAGCGATTCCGAAAAGCCGAGCACAGCCCACTTGCTGGCGGCGTATGTCGTTGCGAACGGCAGCGGCATCAACGCCGACGCGCTGGCGATGTTGATAATGTGTGCCTCGGGCCGAGCGATCAAACCCGGCAGAAAGGTATGCGTCACGACGACTGGACCGAGACTGTTGACCTGGAATACCGTCGTGTGTCGCTCCAGCGGCACATTCTCAAACGTGCCGCCGCAGACGATGCCGGCGTTGTTGACCAGGAGATCGACCGGACCATGCTCGGAATGCACGTGGTCGTGAACGTCGAGCACATCGCTGGAATTGGTCACGTCCATCGAATAGCCAAACGCTCGAACTTTGGCCTTTTGAAGCACGTTCGCGGTCTCGGCAACGCGCTCCGGATCTCGATCCGTGACGATGACTTCACAGCCGGCTCGACCAAAGCTCTTGGCCAGTTCTCGGCCCAGACCGTGTCCGGCTCCTGTGATCAGAACGCGTTTGTCTTTGAGGTGTCTCATGGTGAACTCTTTTTTGGCAAGAAGTGAGCCACGAACGACGTATATGACAAGTCGGCAACTTGTCGCAGCGACGGCCGGTGATACAGGTCGAGCAACTTCCAGGCGATCGTTTCGGCGTGCGGATGCCCCGGCGTCCAGATTGGTTTGGGGACAACGGTCAATGGGCCTTCGAGCACAGTCTTCTCAATTGACCTCAGCCCAAACGTGTTGTGGACCCAACCCAACCCACTTTGTGGATCGAGCAGCGTGCTGCTGGGATGTCCGCCCCACGGTGACGTCAGCAACGCGAAGGCGATGCCCGGCCACTGATTGATGCAGACCGTGCCGTACCGCAGCCGAGTCAGTGCCGCGTGAAGCTCGTGGCGTCCGCGAGCCGAGCGGCGAAAATCCATCGGGACCGACAACGTCGCACACAGCGTGCCCCATAGTTGCTCGTTGAGAAAATCAGTGGCCTGACCGAGGAAGTCAAACTCGTCGGTGGCGTCGAGCGGCATCTCGGCACAGACCGGGACGAATGATTCCTCGCGGCAGAACAAAGGCGAATCGTTCGGATTGACGTCGCGAAACAAAGTCCAGGGAAGTCGCGGAAGTTCCGGCCGGACGTTGGCCGCTGGCTCGTCTAAGACATCTCCCTCGCGAGCCATCGACCACGACCAGCCGGACAATCGGCAACCGGTGAAGCGTTCAAAGCGTTCGACGGCACCGGGGTAATACGCCACGCGCCGCGGCAAGCGGCTGAGAATCACTTGCAGCCGACTGAGAAATTCCTCGCGTTGCGGCCAGTGTTTCCACGTGACCAGGACGCGCGTTGACACGCAGTTGAACCCGGCGTTGTTGACGATCGACGCTGCGACATTGTCCACTTGGGCTTGAAGCTGCGATGGTGTGTATTGTCCCGGCACGATCACCCACGGCGTGACATTGCCGAGTTCGCTGGTGATCGGCTTGTCGAGCAGCGGCTCGTTGTCTTGGCAACGAACATTGCGGTCAGGTCCAGGCGGTCCCCAAACCAACGTACTGTGAGCGGCTTCCGAACCCGTCATGTGAATGTCGTCGACCAGTGAATGCCGCGAGGCAAGCTCACCGACGTCGGAGCCACCGCTGATGATTCGCAGGCAGCCGGCGTCGATCAGTGGAGTAAACGCCTGACGCAAGACCGGTCCCAGGGTCTCGGTCAGCGGATGTAGCTTGAGCAGCGCGACTTGCTGATCTTGGAACAATTTGCCCAACGTGTCGGCGGCGACGATGCCTGAGACGTTTCCGGCTCCCAGAATCAGGCTGGTCGATGGTAAGCGAGTCTCGACGGGTTGCGTGGCCGCCATCGCTTCGTCTTCGCACAGTCCGGCTCGCAGCCAGACATTAGCTTGGAAATTCACGAAGCAAACCGGGTCGTACAGATCCCGGGTCACCGGCAACACCGGAACGCGCCAGCGACCGTCATCTGCTCGGGTGAGTCGTCCCGGAAACGACATCGCTCCGGACCGTTCCATCGATCGCAGGTTGCGGAGCATCAGCCGCAGATACCGCATCGCGACGACCGGCCCCGCGAGGATTTCCTCGGAGCGGCAGGGGCTGTCCGATGGAATGTGCTTGATCTCACAAGCGGTGTTCACCCAATCGCGGGCGGATCCGGCGACCGATTCGATGCACCGTTCGAGCAACGAAATCTTGTCTCGTGCTGACGTGAACAACCATCGGGTTTGGTTGGCATACAATTCCGACAGGCTGAGATGTAGCTCGCTGCTCGTGTTTTCGTATCTGCTTTTTGAGTACCCCGACCACGAGGCCGGTCCGCTCGTGCTGCGATCTCGCCGACGAGAGGCTTCTTCGGATGTCCGATTGACCACAGACGGTGTAGTTGGGGCCAGCATGGCAGGTTACTCCCGAAGTGCGGCGACGAAGGCTTCTTGGTGGCGTTGGCAGTTGGACGAAGTCGTGGCCATGATCGTTTGTCCGGACTGTTCGGCCGCATGCTCTCGCACCTTTCGCCGCTGCACTTTGCCGAGGAAGTTCCGCGGCAAGTCCTGATCAGAAACCTCGACGAACTTCGGCCGTTTGTGTGACGCCAGTTGTTCGTGGCAGAAACGGTCGAACGCTCGGCGGTCGAGCGTTGTTCCCGGCTTGAGGACCAGGACCGCTTTGACCAGTTCGCCACACGACGCATCGGGGACTCCGACGATGGCGACATCATCCACGCCGGGATAACGTCGCAGGACGGATTCAACGTCACAGGGATACACGTTGAAGCCCGACGTGATGATCAAATCCTTCTTACGATCGACGATCTTGAAGAAGCCATCTTCGTCGCACGTCGCCAGATCCCCGGTGAACAGCCATCCGTCTCGAAGCACCAGAGCTGTCGCCGTCGGGTTGTTCCAATAGCCCAGCATGACTTGAGGCCCCCGCACAACGAGTTCTCCGACTTCGCCGGGGGGCAGTGTTCGCTCGCCTGTTTCGACATCGACGATCCGCACGTCAGTATTCGGCAGCGGTAGACCGATTGTCCCTCCACGAGCTGTGCCATCGAGTGGTCCGGTGACGACACACGGACTGCATTCGGACAACCCGTAGCCTTCAACCACCTGAGCACCGGTGTGTGAATGGAACTCGTCCCCGATACGTTGATCCAGTGGCGCGCCGCCGGCTTGCACGTACTTAAGCGACTTGGTGCGTAGTGGGTGCTGTCGAAAAATGTCGTTCAGCGACGCCAGCATCGCCGGAACGGCGTTAAAAATCGTCGGCTGATGCTGCTCGATCAGACGCACGACCACGCGCGGAATGAATCGGTGCAGCAGCACTTGCGTCGCGGCCATCGCCGTGCCACACATCAGGTTGGCCGTCAATCCATAACTGTGGAAGAACGGCAAGACCGAAAGCATCGAATGCTGCCCGACTTGACCGCCAGCCCAATGAAAGCACTGCCAAGCGTTGGCAACCAAATTGCGGTGGCTGAGTGTGACGGCCTTCGGCGCACCGGTCGTGCCTCCCGTTGGCAGGATGTAGGCGGGGTCCGCGAGGGATGCCGGTAGGATCGGTTGGAGAAGCGGTCGGCTGGTGGCCAATTCGTCGTTGAAGTTGTGTTGGTTTGGACCGTCCGCGGGGGGCCAAAAGCCCAGCCGACGCATTCGGGCAAACGCGTATCCCAGCCGCATCCAGCCCGGCAGCCGATCTTGCAAGGTCGTGAAGATGACGTGCCGCGGCTGATAACTTCCGTTCAGCACGAGCGGGGCCAGCAAATCCAGAGCAATCACGACCCGGCAATCGGTCGCCGACAAGATCGCGGAAATCTCGGACGGCACGCTGAGCGGACTCAATGCCACGACGATGCCGCCCACCATCCAGACGCCGTTGAGCGCGGTGAGGTATTCGGGCGTGTTTGGCAACAACAAGCCCACTCGATCACCGGGACGAACACCGAACCGAGCCAGCATCGACGCCACGCGGCGAGCCTGTTCGGCCACCTTAGTGTACGACAGTTGCTGCTTATAGTAATGACAGGCCACGCGATCCGGAAAGCGGGCCGCCGTCGTAGTCAGGAAGCCCCACGCGGGAAAATCGGGGTATTCAAGAGTCGCGGGCACACTGCCCGGGTAACGAGCCAGCCACGGTGCTGAATCTTGTTCGCGATGAGCCGTTGGAAGCGGATTGTGGGTTCGCATGTCACACCTCGCGGGGGCAAACCCCGTTCGGTTTCGGTACACGCACAAATTACCGGAATAGAACCAACGCTGACCACTTCGGCCGTGAATGTGGGGATCAACTTCAGACGTGCGAGGTTGCGGTGCGTTCGACCTCAGGATGCCGCCCAGTTCGGGTCGCGAGAACCGCGACTTGAAAAGTACTTCGCAGCATCTCCGATAATAACTTTAACGGCAGGTTGGGTCGTGACAATGAGGGAAAGGATTAACATTACACGAATTCGCCGGATCATGTCGGGTTCTGATCAGTGTGCCGGTTAAACCGTCTCAACGCGCATTACGAACAGCAGCGCTTGCGTCTTGCCTTCGGCCTTTTTAGCTGAACCTTGAAGAATCCATCCAGATACATCGCTTGCCAATGGCAACCACCCTCAGCCCCAGCTCAGCACACCTCGCTTTGGCAATTGCTTTCGAGTGCCGTTACGATCGCCGTCATGCGTACAGATGTCCGTTCCGGTCGGTCGAACTTCAGAAATGCGGCGGCGATCATTGCTCAACGTCCGCTGGATGTGCCGACAGACGGCAGTCCTGAAGTGGTCGTCAGATCCTTGGGGCTGTCACCCATCGTTTATCGCAAGCGAGTGGCCGAGCTTCCCGATCAGCCTCTCCGCGCGGGCGAACTGGTCACTCTGGTCGATCAGGATCAAGAAACCCTTGGCCACGGCTATTTCAATCCCAAGTCGGAAATCGCCGTCCGAGTCGTCCGGTTCGGGGCCACACCACCGGACGACCGATTTTGGGACGAGTTGCTCGGCCGTGCGTGGCGGCTGCGGCGCGAGGTGCTCAAGCTCGACGAGGTGACTGACACGTACCGGCTGATCCACGCGGAAGGGGACGGGCTGTCGGGCCTGGTTGTGGATCGCTACGGCGACACGCTGTCGGCCGAGGCGTTCGGGATTGGTCAATTTCAGCGTGGCCAAGCGATTCTCGAACGGCTGTCGCCGCTCGTCGGGACAAAGCATTGGGTGTTGAGACCAGGGCCGTACACCGAAAGCCAAGAAGGATATACGGCCGAGACGCTTGGCTCGGAAGGCCTGCCCCGTTCGGTCGTCGTGCAGGAATTTGGCACGAAGTTTCGAGTGGAATTTGATGGCGGACATAAAACTGGGTTCTTTTGCGACCAGCGGGACAACCGCAAGCGACTCGCCGATTTCTGTGCCGGAAAATCTGTACTGGACTTGTGTTGCTACACAGGTGGATTCTCCGTTCAGGCCAAGCGTCTGGGACAAGCGGCCGAGGTCACGGGTGTGGATCTCGACGAGCAGCCGTTGAAGACCGCTCGAAGCAACGCCCAATTGAATGGTGTGAAGGCGAACTTCGTACAAGCGGACGCCTTTGCCTACATGCGGGACATGCTCCGCATCCGACGACAATACGATGTCGTCGTGCTCGATCCACCAAAACTGATTCGCAATCGAGCGGAGATCGACGAAGGGACACGGAAGCACTTTGACCTCAATCGGCTGGCGATGCAGTTGGTCAAACCGGGCGGGCTGTTGTTGAGTTGTACTTGTTCGGGCTTGCTGCTCGAAGCCGATTTCCTGCGGGTATTGACCTCCGCATCGCGACAAGCCGGAGAGCCAATTGGCGATCCGGCCGAAACCGGCTTCGCTCGGCGCGGCCCGCGCGACATGCAGATTCTGTTTCGAACCGGTGCCGCTCCCGATCATCCCGTGGCGGCCAACCACCTTGAATCGGATTACCTTAAGGCATTTTGGATGCGACTGTTATGACGCGCGAACATCGGACTCACACCGTCACCCCCGAACAGGCCGGTCGCGTCGATCTCATCGTCAAGGAACTGACGGGCAAGTCGCGGTCTCACGTGCGCGGGATGTGTGCTTACGGCTGTGTGACGGTCAACGGCAAGAAAGTGAACGAGCCGTCCGCGAGCGTGGCCGAAGGAGACGTTGTCGACGTGCGGTTTGATCCACAACGGAAGTACCGCGAAAACTGGATTGAGAAATTCCAGTGCCAGACATTCCGAGTCGTTTACGAAGACGAATTTCTGATCGTCGTCGACAAGCAAGCCGGCATCCTGACCGTTCCCACGGAATTGAAGAAGGGCCGAACGCTGGTTGACGAAGTCTCGAAGTATTTGGGCGGCCGCAACCGCGCGTTGGTCGTGCATCGCCTGGATCGCGAGACGTCCGGATTGCTGGTCTTCGCCAAGAAATCTGAGATCGCTGGAGCTTTGCAGGATCAACTCCGTCTCCGTGCGCCGGAGCGTGAGTACCTGGCGCTCGTCGCCGGGCGCATGACTCGGAAGTCCGGTAGCTTTGAAAGTTATCTGGCGACCAGCAAACGACTCAGCCGCTACTCGGTCGATTCACAGTCGGGCGAGTATGCCGTGACGCATTTCGCCGTTGACCGCGTGTTGTTCGACACGACGCTGCTCCGTGTGAAGCTTGACACCGGACGCCGCAATCAAATCCGTGTGCATCTGGCCGAGGCCGATCACCCCATCATCGGCGACCGCCGCTATCGGCCGAACTTGTCGAAGCACCCCGACTGGCCACATAACCGGCTCGCCCTGCATGCGCACGTGTTGGGCTTCCAACATCCGATTAGTGGGGAAAACTTGCGGTTCGTGTCGCCGATGCCACGCAGCTTTCGGATTTTCGTCCGCCGACAACGCCAGGTTGACCAAGAATCGCCGACAGACGTCGCCATTCCTCGACGTCGAAACGCGAACGACCGTAAGCCTCGAGACGGATTCCAACGGTCATGATCCCTCTTCGCGACAACATTCCGTCTCGCTCGATTCCGGTCATCAACTATTTGGTGATCGCGGTTTGTTCCGCGGTGTTTATACTGCAGCTTCAGGATCAGAAGGATGGTCAAGCAGACCTGATCGACGGGTACGGGATGATCCCGGCGCAA
>CAYSHJ010000980.1:0-1689 GCA_964430385.1 uncultured Planctomycetaceae bacterium | reverse complement strand
CGGCTGCGTCCTCGCAACAACCCATCACTTCGATGACATTCACGACTTCGCCGGCGTTGGAGAGCCGTTGCACCGTATGCAAGTGCGCAAAGACACGGCTGTCGTCGACGGTTCCCGTCGGCGGCAAGACCGCCGTCACGTTGAACGACTCTCCCAGGAGAGTGATCCGCTCGCCCAGCTTCACGCCGCTCAACTCGGCCACGTCGGAACCGACAAGAGCTTCATCGTCCTTCAATTCATGAATCACCCGCGTCGCCGCGAGTGACTCAGATGCAGCGTCTTTCGCGGCGATCGGACTGCACGCCTTTTTGCAACCCACGTGCTTGTTGCTGAACAACGCCACGGTCTGCCACGCCGCCTTGGCCTCGAACTCACTCTGCGGGAGAATGCCCGTAAGCGTCACCGAGCGCCCTGCCAACTCGGTTGGCACGCAGAGCTTCGGACAGATGCTCTCGACTCCTTCCAGGTTCGCCAGTGCCAGCTTCGTGGCATGCTCCTCGGGAAGCGTCTTGCCGCTCATGTCGGCCGCATAATAGTCGTGCAGGCTGACGGATTGCGGCAACAACAGGATATTCGCGCCGAGCGCCTCCAGCTTCTGCGATACGGCGACTTCCGAGAACACGGTCACATTTCGAACCGCAACAAGTGCCGTCACGCCGAGTGAGATCGCCAGGAGGCAGGTGACCATCGACGTGGGGCGTTCATTCAGCTCTTTCCAGATCAATCGTCGAGTGTTCATGATCTACCTCCCGCGCGGTTTCTGTTGGTCGTGTTTGCAGTTCGGGTCGTCGCAGCACTTGCCGGCAGCGTGCAACTTGGCCGCCAACTCCTCTTTCGTGACGTTCGACGGAAATCTTCCGACCAGCACGCCCGGCGGTGCGAGCAATGCCACGGACGTCGTTTTCAACCCGGCCGCGTCCAACTGCATATCGCGGAGGAACCGTTCCTCGGCCGGATCTTCCACGTTTAGGGCGACAGCGACCGTGCGCTTGCGGAACATTTCGTCGGCTTGAAACTGTTGTGCGCCACCCGGCAAGGCACGCGGTTGACCCGATTGCAGACTCACCAGTACGAGCTTTCCCTCTTGCAACGATTTCATGCATTGCATCATGCAGGGCGTCACAAACGCTGCTTCCACTTTCTTCTCATCGAACTTCTGCGAAAAGACGCCCGTGATGGCGCCGTTCGGAGCGACCACCAACGCCATCGGCATTGGCGCGCGACTGACATTGAACCGCTGGACGATGGCGCGTTCTGACGGGTCGGCGATATTGACGGTCGTCCACGTCGCTTTCTCGGCACGAGCCTCAATGGCTGACCGGACTTTCCCCGCAAACTCTTTCGTGCCGGCGTTATTCTCTCGCCAGAACATGACGAACGTGAACTTGTGCTCGGACGCCGCGGTGGAAAGCGTGCGCTCGGCCTTCAATTCGACGCGCGGCTCCGCTGCCGAGACGGAGACCGGAATTGCCCAGAGCGTAATCGTTGTGATGGCGATCGTCAGCAGGGACATGCGCAAGACATTCATGATGCGATTCCTTTCGCACGGGATAAGATTCATGGCCGAGCCTCCCACGCGCAAAGTCGCCCGAGTGCGACCGGCGAGTTGAAGAATCGATGGTTGACTGACGTTCTCTGGAACGGTTTCAGCCGCCGTTTCGCGGCAACCAAGGTCGAAGAGACCAGATT
>CAYSHJ010000979.1:0-5767 GCA_964430385.1 uncultured Planctomycetaceae bacterium | reverse complement strand
CTCAGTTGGTCAACAACACGGCCAGGGTCAGCAGCCAGGAGATCACCACCCCCATTTCAGACAGCGACGACGTGCAGGTCATTGAAGATGCCCCACTCACGATCCAGAAGGATTTCTCGAACAACGATGCGGAGGGAGACACGCCCGAAGAGACGGCCACGGCCGGCAGTACGGGCAACACGTTCATGATTGTGGTCACCAACACCGGCATCTCGACCGCCGACAGCGTGGTGATCACCGACGTGGTGCACTCCGTACTGAAGGTCACCAACGTCACCGGCACCACCGGTGTAGAAGTAGCCAATCCCGCGTTGGACGACAACGGCATCCGGTGGTTCCTCGGTAGCCTGGGCGCGGGACAAAGCGTGACTCTCACGGTGACCTACAGTGTGGGCGCCGGCGTGAACACCCGGTTGGTTAACAACACGGCCAGGGTCAGCAGCCAGGAGGTCACCACCCCCGTTTCCGACAGCGACGACGTGCAGATCATTGCAAATGTCCCGCTCACGATTTAGTGGTCACGGTCCACAGAATGGGTGAGCGGTTTCAAAGGCCCGGCTTCTCGCAAGAAGCCGGCTTGTTTGTCAATTCGCCAATCGACCGGTCGCATCAGCACGCTGCGTCTCGCTGCCGTTCGTCGGCTGGATCAGACCAACGGCAGAGAATCGTTGTGCTCACCCAGGTCGAGAGGCCAAAGATCGCGAGACCCAGTAGCGTCGACGTGATCACCGCCGCAAAAAGCTTGGCCGTGTTGAGCTGCGCCGAGGTCTGCAAGATCACGTAGCCGAGGCCATGTCTTTCGGATTGATAGCCGGCGAAGAATTCGCCAACGATCGCTCCGACGACAGAGAGGCCGCTCGACGTCCGAGCGCCCGTCACCAAGAACGGCACCGCATGTGGCAGCCGCAGCTTCCACAGCACTTGCCAGCGTGAAGCTCGATACAGCCGAAACAGGTCGAGCAAATCGGGGTCGATCGCGAGCAGACCGGTCGTGCCGTTCGTGATGATTGGAAACAGGCTGATGATGAACGACACCAACACGACACTCCGAAAGCCCGCGCCGAACCAGACGACGATCAGCGGGGCGATTGCGATGATCGGCACCGTTTGCAGAAAGATCGCGTACGGATAACAACTCCGCCGGATCACGCCCGACTGCGAGAAGACACAGGCAATCAGCGTGCCGAGGACCAAACTGCATGCAAAACCGCTGAGCGCCGCCGATGCCGTGAGCCCGGCGGCCATCAACAATGCGTTCGCATTTTCGTGCGCCGCGTGCCACACGCGCGCGGGGCGAGGCACTAAAAACGGCTTGATGTCCCAGCCGGCGACGGCCAAGTGCCAGGCTGCCACCACAACCACCAATAGCATGACTGGTGGACCAACGACTCGCAGGAATCGGCTCATCGCGCGGCCTCCCGCAGCCGCCGGCTAATCTCGCCCGTCAGCCTCGCGAACTCCGGTGTCGAGCGGAGTTCCTGACCGCGAGGATGCTCGAACGGAATCGGCACGTCGGCGACAATGGTTCCCGGACTGCGACTCATCACCAGCACGCGCTGGCTGAGGAACGCCGCTTCCGCAACGTTGTGCGTCACGAACAAACCGGTCCAGCGCTGCTCGGACCAGATTCGCAGCAACTCTTCGTTGAGCTGTTGCCGAATCAAATCGTCGAGCGCGGCGAACGGCTCATCGAGCAGCAACAACTCCGGTCGAGTCACCAACGCCCGTGCCAGCGACACGCGCATCCGCATCCCACCGGAGAGCATCCGCGGCCGCTTCAGCGCGTCGTTCGGCTTGAGGCCGATCAGCGCGAGGCTTTGTTTGACTGCGGCTTTTTGCTCGGCGATCGGCGTCCCACGCAGTTCGAGCGGCAGTCGAATGTTGTCAAACACCGATCGCCACGGCAGCAGGTTCGCGTCTTGAAACACGAAGGCGATTCGCAGGTCGGCTGTGGCGAGCGGGGCGCTTAAGCCACCTGATGGGTTCACGGTATCTCGACGCCGGTCCGAACTCGTCGCATCAGGTGACTGATAACCCCCGCTCGACGTTACACTCAGCACGCCCGCAGTTGGCACGAGCAACCCGGCGATCATTCGCAGCAGTGTCGACTTTCCACATCCCGACGGCCCGACGAGCGCGATCAGCTCGCCGCGTCGCACGCTCAAATGAGCATCCCGCACGGCGAGCTGCCCCGACGCGAATTGCAACTCGACGCCGGCGGCGTTCACGCAAATGTCCTGCGACTCACCGGATTGCCCCAAGATGACTTCTCTTTGTTCGTTGTCGCGCTCAACCATCTGTCGATCCCGGCGTTTGAAAGCCGATGCGGCGTTTCGACGTGTCGTCCGTCAGCGGCTCCATCATCTTCCGCAGCACTTCTGAGATGACCTCAATGATCGCAAAACACTGAAAAGCATGGCCACACCCTTGTTCAGTAAAGGCCCAAGGTTGTTTTCGACGCCCTCCGTGCCCCAAACTTGAAGTCACAATTTGTGACTTCAAGTTTGCAATCTCTTGCACAGTCAACTGAAACGCAAAGTCGTCCGGGAACCGATCCACTTTCCGCTGCACCGCTTGGTTCAGCACTTTCGTGGTGACGCTGTCCAGCGCCGCGCGGTCCGAATCGAGCATGGCTCGCTGGCCGCGAATGACGTGGATGAAGTGCTCAATCTGAGCGGCCGAGCGCGCGGCGGAGGCTTTCGCTTTAGCCACGATGTTCCTTCGATCTGAGATGACTCTTGGCAGGTTGCTCCTGGCAGTGCGCGATGTCTACTTGCAGACCACCTCATCCAAATTCAGCAACTCGTTCGCGAGCATTGTCCAAGCCGCGAGTTGCACTGGGGACAAAGACTCGTCTGGCTTCGAATCACCGGTCGTGATGAGAGCCTTCGCGTCGTCGGCGTGTTGAGCGTAATAAGCCAACAGCTCGGCGAGGGTCGCTTTGACGACGGCGATTTCTTCAACTCGCAGAGAACGCGAGAGTAAGCGGCGAGCCATGAAATCGAGTCGTGGTTCGGTGGCGTCGCCGGGGACCTTTCGCATCGCCGCCTGAGCCAGATGCCGCGCGGCCTCGATAAATTGCACGTCGTTGAGCGTGACGAGCGCTTGCAGCGGCGTGTTGGTGCGCTCGCGGCGGACGGTGCAGAACTCGCGGGCGGTGGCGTTGAAGATCTCCATCGAGGCGGGGGGCGCCGCGCGTTTCCAAAAGGTGTACAGGCTGCGGCGGTAGAGATTCTCACCGGAGTCGCGGCGATAGTCGCGCGTGTTGCTGCCGATCATGGCCACCGCCTCCCAAACGCCTTCGGGTTGATATGGCTTCACGCTCGGGCCGCCAAGCTTCGGGACCAGTAAACCGCTCGCGGCGAGGGCGTAGTCACGAATCATCTCGGCATCCATGCGAAAGCGCGGGCCGCGCGAGAGCAATCGGTTCTGCGGGTCTTTATTCAACTTTTCCGGTGTGACGATGGCGGCTTGGCGATACGTCGCCGACGTGAGCAGCAGCTTGAAGAACTGTTTGACATCCCAGTCTTTCTCGCGAAACTCAATCGCCAGCCAGTCGAGCAACTCCGGATGCGACGGCAACTCGCCGGCGATGCCAAAGTCACCCGCCGTTCGCACCAGGCCGGTCCCGAAGACTTCTTGCCAAAACCGATTGACGGTGACTCGCGTCGTCAGAGGATGCTCCGGACGCAACAACCACTGCGCGATGCCGAGCCGATTCTTGGGCGCTTCATTGGGAAACGCGGGTAACGCGGCGGGAGTCGTCGGCTTCACCGGGTCGCGGCGCTTGTCGTACTCACCGCGGAACAGGATGAAAGCCATCGCCTCTTCATTCTTTTCATTCATGACGTGCGCGATGGTACCCCGCGCTTTGATGTCGGCTTGCTCGCGTTCGAGTGAATCGACTTTCTCGCCGAATTCCTGGAACGACTTATCGAACGCTTCCAGCCACCAAGGGAAGACATCGTTCTTTTCGGCATCGGTCCGCTGGTCGGCGGCTTTCGCCAGGATGCCGCTAAAGCGCGCGACCTTTGCGATCGCGGCAACCTCGGCGGCCGGCAACGTTCGTTTGTAAAGCCGCAGGTCTTGGAGGCCGGCTGCGGCGAGCGGCTCGCCGGCGCTGCGCGAGCCGACTCGAAAGGGCACGCTCGTTTTGATCGAGCCTGTGAGTTTGTCGTTCTCGACGTTGTTGTTTTGCAATTGACCGTTGTAGTAAATCTTCACGCCGGCCGCCTTGCCCGTTCCATCGTAGGTCACAGCCACGTGAGTCCATTCGTTCCCTTTGACCTGTGCTTGAGCGACCACCTTTAGTCCGTCCTCCGGCCAATGGCTGATGATGTGCATGCCGATGCGACGGCCCTGCACCCAAAAATCCCACCCGCGATATTCGCTGGGCTTGTCCATCCGCGACGCGATCGCTCCGACCGAGTCATTCGGCTGCAACTTCACCCACGCGGCGAGCGTGAGTTGCTGATCCTTCTCGAAGTCGCCGACATCCGCCAGGTCGCAAGCCGCTCCCTGAACCTGCAACCCCTGCGACGAGACTCCCGCCGTCCACACCGCGCTGTCGTTGAGCGTCACGTCGCGGGGTTGCCCATCAACAATGAACTTCGCGACCTTGCCTTGTCCTTCGTTCAACGCCGCGTGCACGTGCAAATCCTTTGGAGTCGTTCCCGCGCCCAGGACTTCCGGCGTCGCGGTCGTCAGCCACGTATCGAACTCCGACCGCGCGTCTTTGCGGCGAGCTTCGATCCGTTGCTGTGCGGCAGGCAGCTCCGATTGCAACGTCTCGAAACGTGGCCGGTCGGCAGCGGTCGGAACCGCGATGATCGGCGGCGTGTCCTTGATATTGCCGTCCATCGCGTTTTGCGTTGTGTTATTGAAGAACGCGGCCAGAGAATAGAACTCGCGCTGCGAGATCGGATCAAACTTATGGTCGTGGCAAACCGCGCAGCCAGCCGTCAGGCCCATCCAAACTTGCGAGACCGTTTCCGTCCGGTCGCGGTTGTAAAGCACCAAGTACTCTTCGGCGATCGCGCCCCCTTCGTTGGTCGTGATGTTACAGCGGTTGAAGCCGGACGCGATCTGTTGTTCGAGCGTCCGGTTCGGCAACAGGTCGCCGGCGAGTTGTTCGATCGTGAATTGATCGAACGGCAAGTTGCGATTGAAGGCGTTGATGACCCACTCGCGATACGTCCACATCTCACGATAGTTGTCAAAGTGAATTCCGTGCGTGTCGGCATACCGGGCGACGTCGAGCCAGTAACGGCCACGCTGCTCCCCCCAGTGCCGTGATTCCAAAAACTTGTCGACCAGCTTCTCGTAAGCGTTCGGGGACGCATCGTTGACGAACGCCTCGACGTCGTCCGGGTTCGGCGGCAGGCCGGTGATGTCCAAACTGAGCCGCCGCGCGAGTGTCCTTCGATCCGCTTCCGGTGCCGGCGTGAGTCCCTGCTCTTCGAGCATGGCCAGCACGAACAGATCAATTGGATTCCGTGCCCACTTCGCGTTCTTCACGGCCGGCGGCTGCGGCCGAGTCGGCGCGATGAACGACCAGTGCGGCTGGTACTCTGCACCGCTGGCGATCCAACGCCGCAGAATCTCTTGCTGTTCGGCGGTCAATTTCTTCTTCGTGCTCGGCGGCATGACCTCTTCGGGATCGCTCGACAGAATCCGCCGCATCATTTCGCTGTCGTCCGGCTTGCCCGGCACGATGACCTTTTTGCCGATTGCGTCGTCGCGGCGATCCAGCCGATAGTCACCCTTT
>CAYSHJ010000978.1:0-2906 GCA_964430385.1 uncultured Planctomycetaceae bacterium | reverse complement strand
TCGAGCCATCCGCGCGTCGATACTCGACCTCGACGCCATCGCACAGCATCCAGTGAAACTTGCGATTGTTCGCCACCAACGACGGCGAATCGGTCAGCAGCACTTTCCGAAACGCCTCATCGCGGGCTTCGGCTGGAATCTTGGGATTCAGCCGGTCGATGGCCTCACGGAGCCGTCCGACCAGCACAACATCCCCAAACGATTCACGTTCGGCTGCCGCTTCGCCCGGTGCCAGATCGGGGCCGGAAGCGACGGCGTAGCCCAACTCGCCGAACCACGAGAGCGCGGCGTCTTCGACGGTGGATTCGTTAAGGGACATTATGTGGCCTTATGAAGCAGTGCCGAGCAGGGATCGAATCAGATCTGCGGCCAAATCGTCATCAACGAAGTTGTCGAAGCGTCCGACGGCGGGATTGATGCCCAGGTCGGCTAGGAGTTTCTGCGGCACTTCGGTCGGCTGGGGGAGCACCAGTTTCACTCGGACCTGAAACGGGAATTTGCCGCCCCAGATTTTGGGGACCAGATTTCGACCGCCGTTGCTAGTGGCCTGCCACAGTCCCAGCAGGCCGCCGATTTCGTAATGGTGCAGCAGGCAGTAGTCGCCCGCCTTGATCTCCAGCGGCCAAGGTTTGTTGGAGCCGAACAGACTCTTTTCCACACAGTCGAGGTACGTGTTGCTGCTGCATTCAAAGATGTACGCCTTGCGTGGCTGGGCAAGGTCAGAGCTGGATGATGTGGAAGTCATGTTCCGTCCCTTTCCAAATGCGGCAGAGTGCAATCAGGCTGGACGAATTGACGGTGTTGGTCAGGCGGCAAGTGCTTGTAGAAACTCGTCTGGCTGCGACCAACGAGCGATCACCGACAGATCTTTGAGGAGTTGGAAATCTTCGTCCGTCCAAACATCAAGTGTGTCATCGAACAACGAGACGAACTGAAGGCTCTCCGGGCCAACGCGGAGGTTGCTCAAGTCGTAGCAGGCTGAGAGTACGTGTTCTGCAACTCCGCGCGCGGCAGCACGACTTCCGGTGCTGAGAACAAAAACCAGTGAGCTTCGTGTCGGCAGTCGAGTGTGAAAGTCGGGCCGCCAAGTTCGACCAGAACGGCCAACCAATGGCTGTCCACGTTCAAAAGGAACTTGTCTCTCCGACAGAAACAACTCGATTTCGTCGCTCATGGATTCAAAAGAGCGTGTGCGCATCGTGAACCAGAGGTCGGCGGCACGGAGTGCGCCTTGTGCGGCCCGCATGACGACCGAGGCCGGACTCTCGTTGCCCTTCACGCGAGCCAGCAACATGCCGCGATACAACTCAAGTCCGTGGTTCAAGCAGACGTCTTCCAACAGCTTCTGCTGTTTCGGCGAGCGTTTTGGAGACAAGCTCTGCGTGCGGAGCCATCGCAACGTCTCTCCCAAATCACTGACGGTGACGACTCCCTCGGCTTCCTTAACGAACAAGTCGATCACATCACCGTCTGGGTACAGCAACGGCGTCCGCACTCGCAGATAACCGTTGAGCGGGCTACAGGAGAACAACTCGCTCAAGCCGTGACGAACGTCGTCGCAAAAGGTCGGTGGCATCAGAACAATTCCTTTTGAACGGGCGGCGGCTGATGAAGGACTCCATCATGTCGGACGATCGCTTCCAGGCAAAACTGCTGCCAAACGCTGACCGGATCGGTGACGAGAGCCGTGATGTCGTTTGGCACGTAGGCTTCCTTGTCGCGTTGTGCTTCAGTCCAACGGTGTTTGTGCTTCTCTCCGACCATCGTGCAACTTGGGTTGTGATGATCCTTGCCCAAATCTAACGCATAGATGCGACCGCTGGCGCGGTGAACCATCGTGTAACTCAGCGTCCTGGCAAGAGAGTTGTAGCTCCCTTTGATGAAAAGCGGATACCCCGCATCGGATTGCACTTCGACACGGAATTCGACGGCCGGTGAGTGGTCTTCGTCTTCGGACCAGTCAATGTCCCCAACGATGTGTTTGGTGGGATCGACCAACAGGGCTTCAAACTCGGTCTGGTTCATGGCGACTCGACACTCCTCAAACGTAACTTTGAGAAAATCTTACACCAACACCACGTCGTTGGCATCCGTGGCCGACATGCGAATCTCGCCCGACAGCAGTTTCGGAAGCAGCGCGTCGCGGATCGCGACGAGCGTCATTGTCTGGCGCTCGTTTGCTTGAATTCGCTCGAAATGCGGT
Organism: uncultured Planctomycetaceae bacterium; assembly: GCA_964430385.1. GTDB lineage: Bacteria > Planctomycetota > Planctomycetia > Planctomycetales > Planctomycetaceae > CAYSHJ01. The sequence goes on along the minus strand of CAYSHJ010000978.1, from coordinate 703 downwards.
GCGACAGTTCGATGGTATGTGCTCCGAAGTTCTTCCGTCGGACTGAGAACACGGAGTTCGGCGAAGCGACCCGTGCTCAAGTTCATCAACACCGAACCGCCGCTTCCGCCCGCCCTGATCTCAGCACCGAGATCACGAAGTCTCCAAAACCAGAAGTAGGTTTCTTCCTGCCCGAAGGGAACAACAGTGTTGATTTGCTGATTCGATTGCGATGGTTCGGATGCAATTACCACCAAACCTGGAGTCGCGATGCAGCTCACGCAAATCGCTCCCGCCGGAAATGTCTTGTTCTTCTGCGATGAGGCTCCGGCATGTGACAGCCGCTTCTGAGTCGTGGTTGCAAAGACGTTTCCGTGCATGTCCGGAATCGTGATGAACGGCACGTCGTCGCCGTAATAGTCCGCGACCTGTGTTGAAGGAGTCTTTCCGCAAACGACGGCTCCAATGTCGGCGACTCGCTTCGCGCTCCACCCCTTCGGAATCTTGCCGAGTTCGGAGTCCTCGAAGCTGTCGGGGAAGAGGGCGGCGGGGGCGGGGGAGAGGGCGGGCGGGGGGAGGCCGTCTCGCTGGGCGCGGACCGGGTCGAAATCGACGAACCAACTCTGGAAGATCGCCCGCGCCAGACCCTCCAGCGTCTCATTCATCCGCCGGTTCAACTCGATCTTAGTGCAGAATTCAAAGTAGATGCGACCAATCGCCTCTT
>CAYSHJ010000977.1:0-3263 GCA_964430385.1 uncultured Planctomycetaceae bacterium | reverse complement strand
ACGGATCGCCGGATTCAATCTGAGACAAAATGTAGGTGATGGAGGACAAGCGGAGACTTCCGGAATGCGCAAAACATCGTGGCATAGGCTTCCAGCCTGTGATCTCCCGATGAAGACGACAGGCTGGGAGTCTATCCCACGGTCATTCAACAATCAGCGACTGCGCGTTCGGCGGTCATTCAGGCTGTGCTCGAATCAGGTGCGAGCTGTCGCTGTAGACGACCTCACGACCTGCATCGGACGTGAGCGTGGATTTGAAATGAGCTTGCACCAACTGCGCCGGTCCCACGAGCGGATAGTGCCGTGCGTTCGAGACTTGGTACTTCACCAACTCGCACTGAATCCGCTCGTTCTTGGGACGAGACTTGGCGTCAGGTATGGAACCAAGGATTGATTCCATCGAGGGGAAGTTGAATGGCAGCGAGTACGCGACATTTCCAATCGCGAACTGTGTTTTCGGGCCGTGATCCGGTTTCGACCTGGATTGCGCCTCATTGGCATCGGGCGCTTCTTTCGGCGATTTGTTCTCCTGCTCCTGCTTCTGCGTCGCGGGTGGTTTTGGTTTCGGAACCGTATCAGGATCAACAGGGGCCGTCCGAATGGCGGCTGGTTTGAGTTCCCAATTCATCTCAACGGGATGTCCGACGAAGATCGAGTCGTCGTTCTTTTCGAGTGCCGCTTCTCCGAGTATCTGGTCGTCGCCCTCCGGCTTGTGGCGGTGGAGTCTCTTCGTGACCGGCAATTGGCCGGCAACGAAACGGGGCGGGTTGAGTACGGAGAAGCTCGTTGTCCAGGTTGTCTCTTCGGCGGTGGCGAAGGGCGGAATCCCCAACGCCATCACGTATCGCCCGCTCGAGTCGGAGATCGTTTCGGCCAGTTGATACTGCCCACTGCGATTGGAGTTGAAGGGGACGTGAGCTCGCACCGTGGCTCCTGAAATCGGCTTGCCCTCACAAGTGATCGTGCCCACAACGATGAATTCGCGAACTCCGTTTTGCGCATTGTCGATGCAGTTTTTTTCATGATCCCACCACTCCAGCCAGTCTTGTCGCGACACACGATCGACGCCGTTTCCGAAGTCCAACCCGGTGATCTTGCGCAGTTCCGTGACAGCTTCTGCGACGGTTGTTCGCTGCTTGATCGAGGCGATGTGGCCTTTGATTTCGTCGACAGGAAATGTCCGCGAAGTCTTCTTGGCCGGTTCGACTTTCTTCGCCATGTTTTCGATGAATCGATCCGTCTGAGCCGGATCGAAGGCCCCTTTGATTTGATCCGGCGACGCGAATCGAGCACCGGCAGGTTCTTGCATCCAAAGCTCGCGGTACTTCGCTTTGAGTTCCGGGTCCGTGATCTCGAAATCTCCGGCTTGCTCGCGCTCTTCGAGCCACTTCTTCAGGCCATCAAACGCGACGGGACCGAATGCGGACAGCATGACACGACCACCATGTTTCTCGTGCAAGTGCCGGTTGAGTTCCGCCGGAAGCACAAAGAGACTCACCATCCGGCGGCTCCGCTCGTCTTTGATCTTTTTGCTCAATTCGTCAGCACGATCAAGACCCTGTTTCCGACAATAGTTTTCCGTCAACGGCTGGAGTAGCAGTCGCTTCAGGTTGTCCTCGGTGCTGACATTCTTGTTGAGGTCACCCTCATGGATCGGCTTGCCGAGCACGGTGCCGAGTTGCTTGCCAGTCGCCTTCTCCAAGATGTGTAAATCACTGGTGGTTCCCGGCAACACATTCGCCTTCAGCGGCGGCACATCGACCGCGTTCGGATGGGCTTCGAGGAACCGCTTCAATTCAACTTCGGCACTCTCTTCGGACTCAAAGTCGATATCGGTGATCAACCAGCCTTCTTCGCTCATGGTGAGTGTCAGCACCAGGAAGCCATCGCCCTGACCGTTGGGCTGCTTTTTGGTGAGCTTCACCGCTTCCGAAGTGGCCAGAGCGGTCGTCGGCTTTGCGGGGTCATTCACAGAGACCGACTTCATGGCCAGTCGTTGGACATTGAGTTGCCTGGGAAACGCTTCGATTTGTTTGGGATCCGCTGGCGTGCTCTTCGCCAACGATGCGGCTTGTTCAATTCGTCCGGCAAGGGCCGCCGCGACGTAGGCTTCGACGACCGAGCGGGCATTCTTGCGATCGAATAGCCGTTCGATTTCTTCAGCCTGATTTGCGTCCTTCTGCGCTGCGGGCTGAGGAAGGTTGACGTTGACGTCAACGAGCTGCTCAACACGATTCACCGAGATCGCTCCCACTTTGCGGCGAATCAGGATGTGAACGGGAAGGGTGCTCGCGTCTGGCAATTCAACATGCCCGACGACCACGATCACATGGTCCGTTTTGCGTTTGAGGAGCAGTTTGTCTTTCGGGGACGAGATCACCACTTTGCCATCCGGTTGCAGATATTTGCCGACGACGGTGATGTTCACCATGTTCTGAAACGTGTTCGCCAGACCTTGAACTTGAACTTGGAAGACAAGTCCTGGAGCGGTTCCGCCACCGTCGAGTTGCAACATGTCTCGGCGCACCTCGAAGGTGTATTCCCCAGCCTTTTCCACGGGGACGGGCCAATGCAATTCCTTCCTGCCCTTGGTTTCCGTCGGGGTGTTGGGGTCTCCGATCACCAACAGAACTTCTTCGTTGCCGTCGAACCGACCTTCGACCTTCACCGAATTCTCGCTCCGGCGGACGAGCAACTTGTTGTCGTCTCCCGGTGATGGCTCAGCCGAAGTGGACTCGCGGCTGGAGGCGTTCGCTGCGGGGACGATCGCATTCCATTGTTTGTCTGGATTGAGCAACTCATCGACGCGGCGGTCGATGATGTCCGAAGAGCTGGCCTCGCGCTCGACGAGTTTTCGCTTCATCGCTCGAGCTTGCATTTCCAACAACGCGACTTCGGCGGCCTGCAAATCGTGCCGAGTCTTGAAGGCTTCCAACACGACGACGCGCAGTTCGGTTCGCAGAGCCTTCTTCACCTCGGCGTCACCGACCCCTTCCGATTGCTTAAGCCGCTCTCGAATGGCGCTGGCTCGTTCGATGCTTCGCTTTTCGGCCAGCGCGGCTTTCGTGCGAAGGTCTTCGAGTCGCGATTCGCCGACGGCATCGCGGACTAGCGATACTCCCGCCGGTGCATCGAGCGAAAGGTCAAGAAACTCTTGCTTTGCCGCTTCGGGTGGTCTTACGAGGGGGTCTCTCTTTCCTTGGGGTACCTGCGCCGTTGCGTACCATCCAAACGCTCCGACCAACAGCATGATCGGCACGATC
>CAYSHJ010000976.1:0-2261 GCA_964430385.1 uncultured Planctomycetaceae bacterium | reverse complement strand
ACCACTCTGCCGCCGAAGCCGCGGCCGCCGCAACTCGCTGGCAGCAGGAAGTTGCCGAAGGTGTGCTGCCCTCGGACATTCCCAGCGTGAAGTTGTCGCGTTCCAAGTTGACCGACGGCCGTTTGTCAGCGGCGCAGTTGCTCGTGCAAACCGGCCTGTGCCCGACGACCAGCGAAGCTCGCCGAGCCATCGCTCAAGGCGGAGCGTACTTCACCGAGGGCAAGATCCGTCTCGAGACTCACGACCAAGCCGTCATAGTCGAGACCGGCTTGTTGCTGTTTATGGGCAAGAAGAAATTCTGCCGAGTGGAACTGTGCGATTGATTTGAGCTACTTACTGTCTCGTCTGTCATCAGCCCCTGTTTTTTCCTTGGCGATGTGAAACCGGATTCGTCCGTGCCTTTGAGATCAATTCCGACATGAGCGAAATCTCGCGATCTGTCATCGAGACTTTTGAAAACCCGTACCCGCACCGCGACTACGAAATCGTCACGGTCTGCCCGGAGTTCACGTCGGTCTGTCCCAAGACCGGGCAACCGGACTTCGGCACGTAGACGATCACGTACGTCCCCGACCTACTCTGTTTCGAGTTGAAATCGCTGAAGCTGTACTTGCAGCAGTACCGCAATCACGGCGCGTTCTACGAGAGCGTGACGAACCGCATCCTGGACGACTTGGTCGCCGCAACGCAGCCGCGCTGGATGACCATCGTCGCCGACTTCACCGCCCGCGGCGGCATCCACACATCGATCAAAGCGCGCTTCGATTCGCGTTCGACGTCTTAATGCGACAGCGCATTTTCTTATTCCGGTCCCCTCTCCCGCCCGCATCGGGGGGAGAGGGTTAGGGTGAGGGTGAGGGGGGCTTCGGAGTTGATTGGCGGCCGACAACGAGCTGCTGTCATGAGAAGACGATGCGCTGCGAATTGAGGCGTTGGTACCGTTCGCTCCCTCACCCTCGCCCACTCCCTTGAAGCGGGGGCGAGGGGACCGGAACGCACAAAGTGCGCTGTCGTAATCAAGCGGTAGTTTCCGGAACCAGCCGCGAACGGGTGCCATTTCGCCGCACCCAAAATCCCTGGCCGCCCGGCTGGCAAACCAAGCTCCATGCGCACGGTCGGACCGCCACGCCTCTTCAAACTGATGCGGATTTCAGCCGGCACCCGGAGCATGAGTTTAGCCCCTTCGCGCGCGCGAACGTGATCCTGCTGCAAGAATCTGACCCTCTGCTTGTCCGAACGCAAAACCCACCAGTAGAATTCCACCGCGTCGCGTGAAAATCACGCGGGCTAATAACAAGTGAGACTCGTCGTACCAGTGTCGTTGCTTCTGGCGGATGCGTGATGGGTGAGCAGTGCATAAAGTGCGGGTCAGACAAGCTCATCCCATTGGTGAGCGTCGTGGACCAAGGGCAGCATTCGGACGGGACACTGAAGGCCCACGTTGGATACACCAATCCCGAAGCCTGGCTGTTTAGGGGATCCGTTTACGCTCGGCTGCGAGCCACGATCTGCGGGGAATGTGGGTACACGGAGCTGACCGCCGAGAACCCATGGGAATTGTACGAGGCATACCTCAAGGCTCGGTCGCAAGCACCGCCATACGACCATTTGAAGTCGGCGGAGCCCGTCGATTGCCTTCAGTGCGGCACTCGGATTGATGCTGGCGAGTCGAAATGTCCTGAGTGTGGTTGGAGCTACACCGAAGCCCAGGGCCGGGTCTAACTTCGGCGTGCAGCGGATTGCGGGGGTATGACTGGCCGTTCGTTGCCGTTGTGTTTTTGCAGAGATTGGTCCGCATGCTTCGTGTATTTGCGCGGCGCGGTGTACGACGTCGGTCTTTGAAGTTCAAAGTGGTTGTGAATGAGCACTCCGTAGGCAAGACGACGGCTCATTCAGAGGTTTCTTTCGCACGTTGGATTCGCGGGCCAGTAGCTCGGCAGCGGAGCCGTGACGGTGAGCGAATCGTATCGGATGGGGTGTTGGAAGGTCAGCGAGCGGGCGTGCAGCGCGATCGGCTCGTGCCGCGCGTCGTCGAGCGGCGTGTCGACCAAGCGGCGCGTCGAGCCATACGCCGCGTCGCCAAGAATCGGACAGCCACGACTCGCCAATTGGGCGCGGATTTGGTGCATGCGGCCGGTGTGCGGCTCGACTTCCAAGAACGCTCCCGCTTCGCTGACGGCGAGCGTTCGATAACTCAGCCGACACTCGCGCGCTCCGGGCGTCAGCGGCGTGACGACTTCCGCTCGCGATTGCTCGGGAAG
>CAYSHJ010000975.1:0-3642 GCA_964430385.1 uncultured Planctomycetaceae bacterium | reverse complement strand
CAAACTTTGGAACACTAATCGGCGCTGATCAACGCTAATGGCACGAGGACTGTGGTTTGATTAGTGAAGATCAGTGTCGATTAGTGTTCCGAAAACTTGACTCAATCGCAACAACTTTGGAAAGCGAAGGAGTCTAACGCGGGCTTCGCCCGCAACCTTCCGCCCTCTCCCCCGCGGCCGGGGAGAGGGGACAAATTGCACGCACGGCGCGCATAACACACAAAACGAAGGTGTCTAACACGTGTAGCACGTCGTATGCGGACGGGCAATCGCCCGAGCGATGGGACCACCGTACGGCGTCTCTCATTCGCCGCGTCCCAATCGGCGTAACTCCGGCTCCCAGCGTCTGAGACCCTCCTCGACGGTGACTTGTGGTGAGTAGCCGAGGTCGCGGCGGGCTTTGTCGATGCGATACCAGTGCGAGCCGCTCAGTTGCGAGGCCACAAAGCGAGTCATCGGCGGCTCGTGGGACAGTCGCAAGATGTTGTACGTTCCTTCCAGGACGCAGCCGATCGCATACGCCGTGCGGCGCGAGACGCCGTTGGCGACAGTTGGCATGCCGGCGCGAGCGAGTAACGTGTTGATCCAGTCCCACAGATTTACCGGCTCGGGTTCGTTGATGAAATACGCTTGACCGGCCACGGGCGAGTTCAAGCTCAGCGCGTCGGCCGCCTGCAAGTGAGCTTGGGCGGCGTTCTCGACGTACGCCATCGAGATCAGATTGCGGCCGTCGCCGACTCGCCGAAGTTTGCCCGTTCGAGCGCGCGTGATCAGTCGCGGAATGAGCTGCGTGTCGCGTGGCCCCCAAATCAGATGTGGCCGCAACGCGCACGTCGCCAGGCTGTCAACGCCATTGGCCGCCAGCACCGCTTGTTCGGCGAGGGCTTTGCTGTGTGGGTAGTGACACAAAAACGATCGCGAGTACGGCAGCGACTCGTCCGCGCCGCAGTGATCGCGGCCGTCGTAAACGACGCTGGGCGAGCTGGTGAAAACTAACTTGCTCACCCCCTGCTTGCGACAGCCGTCGATGACGTGCTGTGTGCCGAGCGTGTTGACTCCGTGAAACACTTTCCACGGTCCCCAGATGCCGGGCAGAGCGGCCACGTGAAACACAACGCCGATGTCGCGACACGCCTCGGCGACCGCGGCCGGGTCCTGCAAGTCGCCCGTTTGGAATTCGACTCCCAAAGAGTCGAGCTCCGCGTATCGCTGGCGACTGAAGACTCGCACGCGATCACCACGAGCGACCAGTTGCTCGACGATGTAGCGGCCCAGAAAGCCACCGCCGCCGGTGACGAGTGCGCGCATGAGAGTCTTTCGTTCTTGTGGCGTTTCTATCCTGTCCCCGCAGCTAGCGGCGTCACAGTCTACCGCACCCGAAGAGTTTGACCATTTTTCCGCGACCGGCAATCTTTGCTTGCGAGCAGGCCGGCCGCGTTGCCGATTGAACGAAGTGAGTGCTTGTGAGCGAAGTGGTCTGTGTTTGCAAAGAGTTTCTGTACTGGGCCGGCACTTTTTGCCTGTCCCGCATGTCGTCGAGGGCATTGTCCAGGAGGAAGGATATGCCGGCAGTTCGCGTGGGTTGGGAAGCGATTGTTCGCTTATGGAAACGATGGCGGCCGGCTCGACGTCGGCGTCGTTGGGGTGGCTCGATGGGCGAGGCCTTCGAGCCGCGTCGCATGTTGTCGGCGTTCGTGGTCAACAGCATGGCGGACTCGCACGACGCGAATCCGGGGGACGGATTCGCGCTCGACGCGAATGGCGACACGACGCTGCGAGCGGCCATCGAAGAAACAAACGCTCTGCCCGGTGCCGACACGATTCAATTGCCAGCCGGCCGGTTCATGTTCGGACAGGGCAGCCGTTCATCGTTCATCATCAGTGACGACTTGCAGATCATCGGCGCCGGAAGCGGTCGAAGTGTGATCGACGGTTCGGCATGGGACCAAGTCTTTCAGAGGATTGGTTCCGGGCAACTACAATTATCCGGAGTCGACGTCGTCACGTCGCACGATCTCGCCGCCAGTTTGCGTCCCGCGCTGCTGACCACGAACGCTCGGCAGATTGATCTGATCGTGTCGTTCTCTGCGACACCGACTCTCCCGCGAGACCTCGTGGCCCCGACGTCAACAGGTCGATCTGAGCTTTTCAGCGCGGAGTTGCCGGAAAGTGATGTCGACTTCTCGCCGACTCTAGAAGCGCTCGACATCGCTCAAGCTGATTTGAGTGTTTACAAAATCACCGACGATGGTCGGCCGATGTTTCCGCGACCCGATGCGACGATCGACGAGATCATCAACGCGCTATTCCGCGATGAGCCACTTGATCTCGTTCTGCCGGTCAGTGGCGAAACGCCCGAAACTCCGATGGTCGAAGACCGCTCGGAACTGGTGCTGCCGATGTCCGACAGCGACCAAAAGCAGGACAGACCGGATGCCGACAAGTCGCCGAAGCTCGACAGCGAATCTCCGAGCGACGGCATGTCGATGAGCCAATCCGACAGTGACGACGAGCAGACATCCGCGACACCTGTCACCGACGAGGCGGTTCAAGCGGTTCTACGTGGTTGGGCGGATGACGCCGGTTGGCCGCCATTCGCTGTCTGGACGAGTGGCTCACGCACGAGCGCCGTCTCAAACATGACGGCGCGCCGTCCGATGGCCGCGATGGCGACACTCGTGCTCAGCGGCGTCGTGTCGCAGACGTGGACATGGACGAGCGGCCAACATTGGCTCCGCGAATCGGTCTCGCCGGTCGCGTGGCGACAGCGATTCAAGCGACTTCGACGTCGGGCACGGTAGGCGTTAGCGGTCAACTGTCGTAATACATCGTGAACTCGAACGGATGCGGGCGTTGCCTGAGCGCGTCGACTTCGTGAGTCATCTTGTACCAGACCCAGGTGTCGATCACATCTTCGGTGAAGACGTCTCCGCGCAGCAGGAATTCGTGGTCGCGACGCAGGGCGGCGAGCGATTCGTCCAGCGAAACGGGAACCTTCGGGACTGATTGCAGCTCTTCCGGTTCGAGGTCGTACAAGTCTTTGTCGAACGGCGGGCCGGGGTGGAAGCGGTTTTGAATGCCGTCCAGCGCGGCCATCAGCACGGCCGACATCGCCAGATAACCATTACACGAGGCGTCCGGGACGCGGAATTCGATCCGCTTGCTCTCCGGGCTGGAGTTGTGGACTGGGATACGGATCGCGGCGGAGCGGTTGCGGTAGCTGTACGCCAGATTGATCGGAGCCTCGAAGCCGGGGACCAGTCGTTTGTAACTGTTGGTCGTGGGACAGCAGAAGGCCATCAGGGCGGGAGCGTGCTTGAGGATGCCACCCACCGCGTGCAGCGCCAGATCGCTGAGGCCGCCGTAGCCGGAGCCGGCAAACAACGACTGGCCGTGCTTCCACAGCGAGAAATGCAGATGCAGGCCCGAGCCGTTGTCGTTGAAGAGCGGCTTAGGCATGAACGTCGCCGTTTTGCCGTGTCGAGCCGCGACGTTCTTCACGACGTATTTGTAGAGCAGCAAGTTGTCTGCGGTGCGGAGCAGCGGGCCGTACTTCATGTCTACTTCGCACTGGCCGCCGGTCGCGACTTCATGATGCTGGCCTTCAACCTCCATGCCGCAGGACATGAGCGTCAGCATGAT
>CAYSHJ010000974.1:0-6751 GCA_964430385.1 uncultured Planctomycetaceae bacterium | reverse complement strand
GGCTGGCTAATTCTTCAATCTGCGTCTTGGTTGAAATACAAGCCCGAAGCGCAAGCGAGGGATTTCTGCGGATTCCCTCGCTTGCGCTTCGGGCTTGTATGCCTCCACAGACCACGCAACCGGACGAATTAGCCAGCCGTGTCGTTTGCGCCGCGCAACGTGGTATCGCCTCCGTCGCGTCGTTACAGTTTCCCGGCCGTTTCGCCGCTGACTTGGCACGGCCTATCGTGCCGTTTGGAGAGGCTCAATTCACGGCCAAGGGCCCTGGGAATCTCCGAAAGAAAGGTCACTCGCAGATGGATGCCAAGATTGTGTTGTTACCCGGCGACGGCATCGGCCCAGAAGTCGTGGCCGAGGGCGAGAAAGTCCTGCTTGTCGTCGCGAAGAAGTTCGGACATCGGTTCGAGTTTGAGACCTGCTTGATCGGCGGCTGTGCGATCGATGCGACCGGCTCCGCGCTGCCCGACACGACCACGGAAGCCTGCAAGAAATCGGCGGCCGTGTTGCTGGGCGCAGTCGGCGGTCCGAAATGGGATGACCCGAAAGCCAAGACGCGACCAGAGGCCGGGTTGCTGAAGATTCGCAAAGAGTTGCAACTGTTCGCGAACGTGCGGCCGGTCAAGTCCTATTCGGTGCTCGTCGATGCCTCGCCGCTGAAGCGTCAGATCGTCGAGGGTGTGGACATCCTGTTCTTCCGCGAGCTGACCGGCGGCATCTACTTCGGCGAATCGGGTCGTCATCCGCATCCGTCTGGCGAGGAAGCATTCAACACGATGATCTACAACACGCACGAGATTGAACGGATCACGCGCATGGCCGCGCGCGCCGCGCGCGGTCGCCGCAAGAAGTTGACGCAGGTCGACAAGGCCAACGTGCTCGAAGCCTCGCGGCTGTGGCGCGAGGTGTCGCAGCGAGTCGTACGCGATGAGTTCCCGGACGTGACCTACGAGGCCGTGCTGGTGGACGCGATGGCCATGCACTTGATTTCCAAGCCGAAAGCCTTCGACGTCATCCTGACCGAAAACCTCTTCGGCGACATTCTGACCGACGAAGGCGCGATGCTCCCCGGCTCGATGGGCATGTTGCCTTCCGCGTCTCTGGGCGATTCCGGTCCGGGCCTGTACGAACCAATTCACGGCAGCGCTCCGGACATCGCCGGCCGAGGTATCGCGAACCCGCTCGCCACGATCCTGGCTGCCGCGATGTTGCTGCGGCATTCACTCAAGCTGGAAGCCGAAGCCCGCGCGATCGAGTCCGCCGTCGACACCGTTCTCAACGCTGGCCACCGCACCGCCGACATCGCCGCCGGCGGCAAGAGCATCAGCACGTCCGAGATGGGATCGCACGTCGTCAGCCAACTTGGTGTCTGATGTGTCACTCACCTTGCTTCTCGAACTTCAGCGCCGCGGAGTTCATGCAGTACCGCAGGCCAGTCGGCTGGGGGCCGTCGTCGAAGACGTGGCCCAAATGCCCGTTGCAACGGCTGCAAACGACTTCGGTGCGAGTCGCGAACCAACTGTTGTCCGACACCTCGCGCACTTTGTCTGAAGCCACCGGCTGAAAGAAACTGGGCCAGCCCGTGCCTGATTCGAATTTGGTCTCCGAGCTGAACAGGGGCTGACCGCAACCGACGCAGCGGTACAGGCCATGCACGTGATTGTTCCAGTACTCGCCGCTGAAGGCCCGCTCGGTCCCCTGACGGCGAGAGACTCGGAATTGCTCCGGCGTCAGCCGCTGTCGCCATTCGTCGTCGTTCGCCGGCAAAGGCAATAAGCCGGAGTCGTTGTCGGTCGAGTCAGAGTCTCCTGTCGCGTTGGATAATGTTGGTGGAGTGGTCATCTTTGTCTCCTTGGATAAATTGGACGTCGTCGCGACGATCACCGCGAGCGTGATCGTTCCGACTGCGATCGCCAACACGTTCCATCGTTTGGTCATCTGGCTACCTTTCGGCCGTCTGTCGAGGCCGTTGCGAGAACACCTTGTTTACCGAACTCGTTCTCGCTGGAATGGGTCGCGAGAGTTTGAACGAATCAGGAGTTGCTCGGCAAGGCGAAGGTGCCAAAAGCTCAAGGTGCCCAAAGTCGAGACGCCGAAATGGGGACAGGTCCAGTTGCTTGCGCTCTAAACTGGACCCATCCCCGTTTCCTCCCCCAATCATCAAGTCTCATGGAAGAATTATCTACGATGAAGCCTAACTGGACTGCAATCTCAGTGCTGCGACGTTGGTTTGTGTTTGGCATTTTCGCCGCCTCGGCGGACTGGTCCCTCGCACCCTTTAGCCTAGCTTGCGCTGCGGAATCCTCTCCGAAGGAACTCCGCGTCGAGGACCTCTTCGGTCGGGACGTCACCCGTCGTGGGTTGGTGCTGGTGGATTGGGAGGGGCAGCAGGCGAATCCGGCCATCATGTTCTACGTCGTGCCGCCGGCTGACCTGGCGTTCCCGGCGGAGGCCGTCCTCACAGCGAGCCAATCGCGGCTCTACTTTGACCGTCCCAGCGAGACAGGCCCCAACGGACCCAGGAAGGTAGTCCGCTTCGACAAGCATATGAAAGCGGCAGTGCATGTCTCAATCTTCCCGGACCGCGACGGCCGGCACGAAGACCACACGCTGGAGATCACTCTCACCGATGGGCGCGGGCACAAAGAACATCGCTCTGTGCCGATGCACGTCATCGATCAGGATCGCGAACAGCCGGATGGGTTCTCCATCACGGTAGACTTCAAGCAGGACCAGACCGGCTTCTTCCAGGAGGAGAAACGCCGTGCGGTCGTGACTGAAGCGGCACGAGACTGGGCTTTCTTTTTCGCTGACATGCAATTGCGGCCAATTCCCATTGGCGCGGAGGAAACGCTCATCTGGGGCCCGGACGGGTTCAAAAGCCACCACCGTGTCACGAACACGCAGGTCTACAAGGGCTTTCTCCTCTACGCCTACGGGATCAAGAGCGACTTGCTCCGCTCCGGCGGCGAACCTTCTCCCTTCGGCGAGTTTCAGACGAGCGGCGACCAGTCCTTGCCTATCCGACGCTCCGGCGGCTTGGAAATCGAGGTACAAGGCAATTACAACACCAGGGGCTGGCTCGCCAGCCGATCGGACGACGATTGGTGGAAGGCGACGAATCTTCGGGATGTCCCCAACGACCTGTACTCGATTGCCCATCATGAGATTGGGCACGCCCTCATCTTCAATCCCAATAACCGGCGAATCGAGCGTGGCAAGAAGATCGACAGTAAACGGCTGCGAGCATATCTCGGCAGTGATCCCGTGCTGAACAACTCCGACCACCTAGAAACGGTTGTGGATCCGGCAAGCCTTCGGGGCGCTTTTGGCAATGAGTATCACGGCAATATGCCTGCGGGCCGCTGGCTCATCACCAAGCTTGACCTGTTGTGTGCCGAGGCGATCGGCTACGAGCTTCGCGCGACGACGGGGTTCCTCCCCTTGGCAATCCTGACGGATCAACTGCCGCCTGCAACACTGGGCCGCAACTATTCCGCCAGAATTGAAGCGGCGAGCGGCGTTCCCATCTACCACTGGGACATCATCAAGGGTGTCCTTCCGGAGGGTCTGGGACTGGACGCATTCACGGGCCAGATCTCGGGCGTTCCAAAAAGCCATGGAACCTGGGATTTCACCGTTCGACTGCGTGACTACAGCGACAACAAGGCCGGCCAACAGCGGAGCTTTACGCTGGAGGTAGCCGGCGAGTAATACAGTGGCTCACGGTTGAATAGCGACGAACCAACTCGGTCTGACTTCAACTCTTCGCCCCCGCAGTCGCCTACGGAACGCATGGGACAGCGGCTAAATGGACCTGGCGCCTTTTGTTGCCCCCCTGACACTTTTGTATCCCCTTTGTTTCTGCCTTAACGCTGGATACGCAGAGCCGGCAAGGCTTTCTGCAACTCGCGCACTGACTGCGCCGTTACCAGCGTGCTTGTGAGGTCCAGGCTCTTCAGTTGCTTGAGTCCCGCCAGTTCCTTCAGCCCCGCAGCCGTGACGCCGCGATTTTGATAAAGGTCGAGCGTCTGCAGTTCCTTGAGTTCCGCCAACTCCTTCAGCCCCACGTCGGTGACTTGGGTCATGCGAAGGCTTAGCTCGTGCAATTGCTTGAATCCCGCCAGCTCCTTCAGCCCGGCGTCCGTTATTGGGGTGCCGCTAAGCCCCAGCCTCCGTAGTTGCTTGAGCCCAGCCAAGTCCTTCAGCCCAGTGCCCGTCACCTTCGTCGAGCCGAGCTCTAGCGTCTTCAGTTGCTTGAGCCCAGCCAGCTCCTTCAGCCCGACGTCCGTCACCTTGGTGCCGGTAAGTTTCAAATACTGTAGTTGCTTGAGTCCGGCCAACTCCTTCAGCCCGGCGTCCGTGACCCGGCTGTGTTCGAGAGTCAGCGACTCCAATTGGATGAGTCCCGCCAGCGCCTTCACCCCCGCGTCCGTCACCTGGTGTGCCGGGAGATTTAGCAACCGGAGTTCGTTCAGCCCGGCCAACTCCTTCAACCCCTCGTCACGGAGCCCGTCGCCCTTGGGTTGGAACAGCGCCTGTAGTTGTTTGAGACCCGCGAGGTCACGGCCCGAAGCGCCGGGGAGAATCAACCCCCGCAATTCGTTGAATTCGGCCAGATCCTTTAGCGCGTCGGCCGTCACCTCATCAAGTGCAAGTCCGAAGGGCTGCTCCGGCCGTGGGAGCTTGACCTTGACGCCGTCCCCCAAAAAACGGCACCGAAATGCAGGGACCTCCCCCGCCATCCCGACGCCCGCCCCCTCCCGGAAGTACAACCCAAAGCCGGACTCGTTCCGGCCCATCCAGCCCGCCACGGCGCGAGCCTCCTCCGCCCAAGCCGCACGAATTTGGGCCGGGAGCGGTTTGGGCGCCTGAATGGGCGAAGCTTTTTTCTTTGCGCCAGCGTTCTCGTTCTTGGCCGACGGCGGCAGGTTTTCGACCTTCGCCTCCGGTGCGGACTGGACGACCTTCTCGGTTCCCTCGGCCGTTCTCTTTTCTGCGTCATTCGTGTCCAACTGCGGCGGGGTTTTGACGTTCGCGTCTGGTGCAGGCTGGGCGAAATTCTTGTCTTTTCGCTTATCTGCCTCGCGGATTGATGGCTGCGTCTCACAAACGACCCGAAAACCGAAGTTGGGGCCAGGTTCGGGCTGATTGTCGAAGCGCTCGCGCAGGGCCGAACGACAATCCTGCGAATAGAAGTTCCAGGCACCGCCACGCGACACACGACGGTTACCGGCCGCCCCTGCAGGCCCCTGAGGATCAACCTCGACGCGTTGCGCGTAGTAGTTCGGGGCATAATGATCCGAGCACCACTCAGCCACATTGCCGTGCATGTCGTAGAGGCCCCAGGCGTTTGGCGCATACGATCCGACCCTTTCGGTGCGCGCGAGGTATGGCCCCTTCGCCGCACCGCCGTAGGGAAAATTCCCGTGGAAGTTGGCCTGTGTCGAGGAGGCGGAATTACCGAAATGGAACGCTGTCGTCGTACCCGCACGGCACGCGTATTCCCACTCGGCCTCGGTCGGAAGTCGGTACACGCGCCCGGCCTGTTTTTCGTCTGGGCGGGCGGAGAGTCGCCGGCAAAATTCCACGGCATCGTGCCAGCTCACCATCTCGACCGGGAATCGGCCCGTGTCCATGCCTGCGACCATGTTTTTCGCACCACCGGTATTGGAGAAGTGACTCGGGTTCCTGCCCATCACTTGCGCGTGTTCGGCCTGGGTGACCTCGAAGACGCCCATGTAGAAGGACTTTGTGATCCGCACCCTGTGTTGCGGCTTCTCGCCTTGACGCGTTTCTACTTCTGCACCGGGGGAGCCCATCATGAACTCGCCGGCCGGGATGGGCTTCAGCCTCATTCCGATTGAATTGACCAAAATCTCACCGGGCTTGAATAGCGGGCTTTCGGGTGCTTGCGGTTTTTTGACATTCGTGTCCGGCCCATCCTCGATCTTGCCGCCGTTTGCCCGGGGGTCGGTGCGAGGTCCATCCCCAGGACGTTCAACCGTAACCTTTGACAACAGGATCTTGATCTCATCGTCTTGTTCAACGAATCCAAAAACATTTACGTGCTCTGTGGAAACAGATTCCACGACGCCTTTGATCAATAGGCGATCCCCTCGGCCTAGTTCCTTCGCAACAGATTCGCCTCCGAGGTGGTCAACTGCAAGGAGTGTCCAAGGGTTGATATAGCGGCCCTCAGCCCGCAATTTGTTAGCATAAGGAGGCCATGCTTCCGAGTCGCACATTAGAGAGAGTTTGCCCAGCGGTTGCAGCAGAACAACGACTTTCCGATCCGCGCCAACATGCTGCTCGCTTACCTCATTAACGGTGCACTGCCATTGAATGCTCTTTCCCTGGAGCGTCCGGAATTCGTCCGCAATCTTTTTTCTCCCGTTGCGCTCTGCGCTAGAACGTGCTTCCGCGGCTTTTCCCTCTGCTTCCCGGCGTTTTAACACGTTTCCGCGATCTGGGATGGCGGGATTCTCAGTCCCTGCGCGTGTAATTGCATCTCGCATCTCCATAAACAGTTCATCGGACCGCCGCGCAGTGCTTTCCAAATCAGTGACGCTAATCTCGCCTTTTTCCCGTGCTGCCCTTGGGGTCGGACGTTCCGGTGAAAACCAGGCACCTCCAGTGGGCTTCAATTCTTCCGCAGACTCCGAAGGTTGCGCGGCCCGCCCGACGTCACGTCTGTCGAACGGGTTTGTCCTATTGGTGGCGGCGGCACGCCCCGGAGGTTGCGCGCCGCCAA
>CAYSHJ010000973.1:0-5977 GCA_964430385.1 uncultured Planctomycetaceae bacterium | reverse complement strand
TCCGCTGGGATGAACGAAGCCCCTGGCATTGTTTGTCCCTTGCGCGCCGGCTGGTGAATTCGGTCGGTGACATCAAGATCGCGATCATTCGGCTGCGGCTTCCAGCCTGATCGCGCCGGCCTTGCCATCGGCAGAAACTCTCACCGGCACGGACCAACGAGACGTTTTTAGCTTGCACAAGCCGCCGACGCCGTCGCGACAGTACGAAAACGACACGGACAGCGTGAACTTGGCTTCGCCTTCGGGCTTGGCCAACGGAATGGAAACAGCCGCGATATCGTCGTTGACCTCGACGGATTTGCGAGTCTTCAGTTGATCGGCGGCGATCAGGGTTTGCTGCCCGGCGGCATCGAGCCGATACGTGACTTTTGCCAGTTTGTTGAGCTTGAAGTCCTTCGGCAGCTTGAACGAGATGTCGAATCTCAGTGCTTCGCCGGCACCAACGGTTTGTGAGGCGACTTCGATTGCGTCTTTGTGGTCGGCGGGAGTTTCTCCCACGGATGGCGGGGCCGGCGGTCGCAAGCCGTCGAGCTTGACTTCCGTGGCGTCTCCCGATTTCAACGAGACCTTCACGACTCGATGATTGTTGGTGTCGGCGACGTACAGAAAACCATTTGCTGCGGAGAGGCCGGCTGGCTCGGACAACCGCACAGGTTTAAGGCTGGTCCCTGCCTTGCCGTTGCCAATGAACGTGGACACGGCTCGGTTTGCGAGGTCGATCTTTTTGACCTTGTGGTTGTAGCTGTCGGCGACAAACAGGCTGCCGTCGGCGAAGAGCACGTCGAGCGGATGTTGGAAGCGAGCTTTGCTGCCCACATCGTCGACGTCGCCGAACTCGAACAGCGAGCGGCCTTGCGGTAGATTCGACGCGCCGGCCAGCGTCATCACTTCTCCCCTCGAACCAAGATCGACCTTGCGAATCGCCGAGCCTTCGCTGTCGGCGACGAACACAAACTTGCCGTCGCTGCTGAGGCCCGACGGCTGCGCGAACGCGGCTTCGTTGAGCAGGCCGTTCAAGATGTCCTCGCGACCAGAACCGGCAAAGACGCCGATCTCGTCCGAGCCAAGCTTGTGCGACCAAATCTGATGCGGTCCGGCCATCGCGATATACAGCGTGCCGTCGACATGACTGATCGCCCACGGACTGTTAAGCGCTGTCTTTCGCAGCGCGCCGCCTTGTTCGCGGAGGCGCGCTTGTTCGCCAGTTCCCGCCAGCGTCTCCACTTGCTTGGCTTTGAGATCGACCACTCGCAGCAAGTGATTCTCGGTGTCAGAGACGTACAGCTTATCGCCGACCAGCGCAACTCCCTGTGGCCGGAAGAAGCTAGCTTTCTTGTAATCGCCGTCGGCCGATCCGCTCGCGCCGCTGCCGATCACGTCGAGCAATTGACCGTCGAGCGTGGCGATCACCAACCGATTGTGGTTGCTGTCGGTAATGAACAGCCGCTGCGAGGCTTCGTCCGCCAGCACCTTCCCGGGGAAGCGGAGCGCACCTGGCTTCGCGCGGTTTTGTTCAAGATCAAATCGGACGGGCGTTTCATCCAGCGTCCCCTTGCTGCGGTGATACGCGATGACCTTGGCGATGACGGCGTCCAGCGCTTCGCGGTTGCCTTCACCCGGCACGTAACCGCAGTAGTAGCCCTCTGGATCAACCAGCACTTGCGTCGGCCACGCGCGCACGTTGAATTCCTTCCAGACTTCCATGTTTGCGTCGTTGATGATTGGGTGCTCGATCTCGTACCGCAGCACGGCACTGCGGATGTTTTCGGAATCCTTCTCGTTGTCAAACTTCGCCGAATGCACGCCGATGACGACCAGTTCGTTTGGGTATTTATGTTCGAGGAATTTCAGATCGGGCAGGATGTGCATGCAGTTGATGCAACAGTAGGTCCAGAAGTCGACCAGCACGACCTTGCCGCGCAAATCCTTCAGCGTGATTTCGCCCGACGTGTTCAGCCACTCGACGCCGCCTTTGAATTCATCCCCGGCTAGCTTGAACCGCCGCGGAAACGGATTCTCAATCTTGTCATCCGCCGCGTCGTTGACGGGATCTTCCGTCGATTTCTTCGCGCCGGTCGTTTTCGCTTTCTGACCGGAGTCACTCTTGGCGTCTGCGGACTTTGGCTCGGCGGCGAAGGCTTCGGTTTTGAGATTCATGATCGGCATCGGCCACCAGAAGGTGGATCGATAGACGCCGACCACCAACACCGCCATCACAAGAAATCCCAGAAACAGCCAATGCGACGAAGGCTTGGTGTTCGGAGACATTGATTCGAGAGACCTGCCCAGCGGCGTATGTGACATCGTTTCACTCCTTCAGCGTTCCTACTCCAGAAGCTGCCAGCTTGTGGCTCGATTGACTAAGACCCACCGCCAAACCATCCACCAGTATGTGGTCTCGGATGCTACAAACAATCTCGCGTTTCAGCAGTTCCACCGAACGCGATCCGAGCCGCGGACAGCATCCAAGTCATTGCTCACGACGTCAAGCTCACGGACTGTGGAAGCCATGGCTTGCCAATTTCTCCATCTGTTTCTCCATCTGTCGCTCTGGCCCTTGTGACCGGGAAGTCGGTCACGCGATCTTCCAAAACCGCTTCCATCACCACGGCCACAAGGGCCGAAGTTACAGATTCACCAAACTCACAAATTGGCCAGCCGTGGTGACGCGGCGGCGATGCACATTCGACATCAAGACCGATTCAGAACGGCAGACCACCCGGGCTGAAAAGATTGTGCGGATCGAGTTGCTGCTTGAGGCGACGCATCCAGCCACGTGACGAGTCTGACTCGCGTGCATCCAATGGCGGAAGTGTCCCACCGTCGCGGCAGCGCAGCACGGTCAAATCGCCACCGCAGGAACGGGCCAATTCGTGAAAGGGTCGGAGAGCGGCATCAGCTTGCTCGGCGGAAACCACATCGTTTGGCAAATGGCCGATGACGATCCCGTTGGCGGCGTGAGCTTGTGCGGCGATGCCGGCCTCCGTCGCTCGCTGAAGGAACTCCAGCGTGCGCGAGGGGAGCAGATTTGCCTTGAACGAGACTGGCGCCTCGGTCCTGATCGAAAAATTAGTCAGCGCGAACCACAAGGCATCAACTTCCACACCGCTCCAGGTTTGAACCGATCGCGGCTCAAACTCACGGCATTCGGCGAGCAGCGTATCGGCTTGCCAATTTGATTCACGCGACGTGCCTTCAAAGGCGATGCACAGGTGGCCGCACGCAGGCCGCGTGGTCAGGGCGGAGACAGACATTCTTGTCTGGTCGGCACCGCCAAAAACGCTCTGGCTACTCAGGCAATTCAGGACTTCAACGGCAACCGGGCGTGTGGCGGACGTCAACAATCTCGCGAGGACGGCGTCGATCTGCGCCAGCGAGTCGAACGCGAGACACACCAATGCCGAAGTCTCGGGCTGAGGTCGGAGCTTTAAGGTGACTTGGGTGATGATCGCCAAAGTGCCGTGCGAACCGACGAGCAGTTTGCACAGGTCATAACCAGCAACATTCTTGACGACTCGACCGCCGCCGCTGAACAACCGGCCGGAGGCGTCGACAGCCGAGATCCCGATCACGTAATCACGCAACGTGCCGCAACCGAACCGCCGCGGTCCGCTCCAATTCGTGGCGATCAAGCCGCCAAGCGTCGCTTGCTCGGCCTGCGGCACGTCGATCGGCAGTCGCTGGTTCTCGGCCTTGAGGATCTTCGCCAGTTCGGCCAGTCGGATGCCGGCCTCGACCGTGATCGTCATGTCGCGCGCCGGATAGTCGATCACGCGGTTGAGTTTCTCAAGCCGCACCGCGATGCCGTCGTCGGCTCGCTGACCGCCACAACTCATCGCCGTCCCGCCGCCGACTGGCCACAACGGACGTCGCACGGATGTCGCGTTGTTGGCGACAAACGCGTTAAGTTCGCCAACCGTGTTGGGCGTCATCGCTTCGAATGTGGCCGACATCTCAACGGACTTCTTTGAGCGGGATGTGATTCGTGCTGAGCAATCCGAGCGAGGTTGCCGGTGGCAACAAGATCATGAAGCGAGTGCCTCGACCCCGTTCGCTTTCGCAGGTGATCGTGCCGCGATGCGCGTCGACGATCTTGCGGACTGTCGGCAAGCCCAGGCCGCTGCCGTTTGGTTTGGTCGAAAAGAAAACTTGAAACAGCCGCGAACGAGTCGATTCGTCCATGCCTTGGCCGTTGTCGATGATCGCCAGATGGACATGACCGTCGCGGGCGAAAGTCTGCAGTTCGATCAACCCACCGGACGGCATCGCTTGCTGCGCGTTCAAGACGAGGTTCATCAACACTTGCCGCATCAGCGACGTGTCGATCGCGACCAGTGGCAAGTCACCGGCGAGGTGCGGGCTGATCTCGATGCCTTGCTCCTGAGCTTGCGGCTGAAAGAATTCGATAAAGTCGGCCACGAGCTTGTTCAATTCGGTCGGCACCAATTCCAGTTCGCCGACACGGGCGAACTTCAGGAAAGCGTTCAAAATCTCTTCCAGATGCCGGCACTCGTTCTGAATCGTCTGGACCTTGGTAAGCATTCGCCGGTCGCGTTGCGCCTCGTTGGCTGCGAGGTCTTCCGAAAGCAACTCCAACAACATACTCATCGTCGACAGCGGGTTCTTAATCTCGTGAGCCAAGCCGCCGGCGAGCGTCGCGATCTCCGCATACTGCCGTTGCAGCCGCTGACGTTCGTCGTCTTCAATGCGATCGGGCGTCATGGATGACCTTGTGCGATACCACGATATACCTCGCACGGCCATCCGTGCGACACTCTGGCGAGCGGGGTGGCGTCAGCCCCCCGGTGCGTTCGCCGCAGAACCGGGGGGCTGACGCCACCCCGCTCACCTGTCTCATTTCTGGCTGCGCGAGGTATGAAAAAACCACGGTGTCGTGTGCCCACCGTGGCTTTGATTGGGTCAACCGAATCTCCGGAAGGCTACACCGGCGGCCCGCCGCTCCCGCCGGCTTGGGCTCGTTCGATCAGCAATGCCTTGCGGGACAACTTCACTCGGTTCTGATCATCGACCGAGATGACTTTGACTTCCAGGATATCGCCGATCCGGCAGACATCACCGACCGATTTGACGAAGCCTTCGGCCAACTCACTGATGTGGCACAAACCGTCCTTGCCTGGCGCGATCTCGATGAAGGCGCCGAAGTCTTTCACCGAGGTCACTTTGCCCGAGTAAACGCGGCCGACGCGAATCTCTTCGGTCAACGCCTCAATGCGCGCGATCGCCGCTTCCAGGCCGGCGGCGTTCTTACCGGCGACCGTCACCATGCCGTCCTCGGCGACGTCGACCGTCGTTTGAGACTCTTCTTGAATCGCGCGGATCGTTTTGCCGCCGGGGCCGATCAGCAGGCCGATCTTCTCCGGGTCGATCTTGATTTGATGCAGACGCGGAGCGTGCGGCGCGATTTCGGTACGCGGTCGGCCGATCGCTTTCAGCATCGACTTCAGCAATTCTCGGCGAGCTTCCCAAGCTTGTTTGAGCGTGTCGCGAATGATCGCCTCGTCGATGCCGGCGATCTTCAGGTCGAGCTGAATGCCGGTGATCCCTTTACCCGTACCGGCAATCTTGAAGTCCATGTCGCCGAAGTGGTCCTCGTCCCCCATGATGTCGGTCAGCAGCGTGTACTTGCCTCCTTCTTTGACCAGGCCGATCGAGATGCCGGCCACCGGCTGCGTGATCGGAACCCCGGCGTCCATCAGCGCCAAGGTTGCGCTGCAGACCGAGGCCATCGAACTGCTGCCGTTGGACTCCATGATGTCCGAGATCACGCGGATCGTGTACGGAAACTTTTCGACGGGCGGCAAGACCCACTGCACCGAGCGTTCGGCCAACGCGCCGTGGCCGATTTCGCGGCGTCCCGGCCCGCGAATCGGCCGGCACTCGCCGACGGAGTACGACGGGAAGTTGTAGTCCAACATGAATCGCTTTTCGTAATCCTCGACCGGGCCGTCGATCTTCT
>CAYSHJ010000972.1:0-1591 GCA_964430385.1 uncultured Planctomycetaceae bacterium | reverse complement strand
CGCGAGCGAACAAACTGCGCTCTGCCGCCGTCACACCATGAAACGAGCGCGTTCCAAGAAACAACGCCCCATGCTCCTCGCCCAACTAGAAGCCCGCTACACCGCCTCGTTCCAATGACCTGTCGGGCCGTTGTTTTTTTTTGCGATCAATTGATGGGCTGTGCCAGGTCGAAATGTTCTTCTTAAGCTCCAACGTTGGCACAAGTCGCTGACGACCGAGTCCGTGCGGCCCGGTTCGCCGCTGACACCCGATGATTCATCGCCGGCTACGCCGAACACCAATAACACGCTGAACCAGCACCTACATGAACGGATTGAGCACTAGCCCACCGTGGTGCGAACCGACGCACTGGAAGTACACATCAATCGCAATCGTTCGATGTCCTGCTTCGAGCGAGTCGCGCATCACATCGAGCGTGCTGTCGTGGTTGTAGCCGAGGAGATGCCCAATCTCGTGTGCGACGACCGACAGCAGATCCATGTGGTCATCAGCGCGGCTCGTGGGAATCGCGTCATGAGAAGCACTGAATTCACGGTCGTTACCAGGTGTCCGGTCGATAAACCATCCAAAACCGGCCGCATCGCGATCGATCAGAATCGTATGCTCGAACGATGTCCCTAATGTCTGCCCAGGAAGGTCCGCAATGGCGAACCTAATCGAACTGGCCGCAGTGCGGATGGCATCGTGCATGTCGGCTGGGGCGATCGTCAGCCATCGCGCTGCGGCTGCCTGGCCAATTCGCGCGAGCGCTGCGTCCGTGAGATTCTCGCCGATGTGCCCACTGCTTGTGACCGACGCCGTCGAAGCGGCCAGGAGTGGACTTCCCGGTGCATACGTCAACGTGAGTTTTGGCCGGTTAGCGGCGGTGGTCGCTTCGCTGGAGTCAAAGCCGGCAGCGTCGTTGGTCGTCGTCACATAGTTCTGAATTGTGACGCCGTGGTTGGTCGACGGAATGTCGATCCATTTCTGCACCATCGCAATCCCGTCCGAATTCAGATTGATCGTCACGAAGCCAGTGGTTGGCGGAGCGAAAGAGGCCAGAACGGCTGCGGCACGATCGACGCCAATCTGCTGTGCTCCCGCTGTTCCCCACGCAGCTCCAGCGGCGTACTGGTTCCAGGTGGCGTCTCCTTCCGTCCAACTCCGCAAAAGTTCGTA
The DNA here is from genome assembly GCA_964430385.1 of uncultured Planctomycetaceae bacterium. Lineage (GTDB taxonomy): Bacteria > Planctomycetota > Planctomycetia > Planctomycetales > Planctomycetaceae > CAYSHJ01. The sequence goes on along the minus strand of CAYSHJ010000972.1, from coordinate 432 downwards.
AAGCTCATAGGTGCCGGTAGTACTGTTCGTAACCCCCAATGTGATCAACGCCGATTGGACGATGCTCCCCATCGGAATCGAGGGCAATTCCCAACGCAGGAGCGATCCCCTATCCGGGTTGTCTTTCGCTTCAACTGTCGTGGCCGACGCGCTCGTCGTTGACGTCGGAAAATCGCCTTTGATCGTGGTATCGATCATCCCGACGTAGCCGTTGACCCCCTCCTGCAAGGAGACGGTCGTCGTCGTGCTTCCGCCGGGATTGATGGTGATGGTGACTGTCGCGATGCCGCTCTGGTTCGTCCCGTCGGACGCGCGGTACGTGAAGCTGTCGCTGGTGGCAGTGTCGTTGTTGTGGACGTAGGTGAACGTCCCGTTGGTATTCAAGTTAAAGGACGACGCATGGGTCGGTCCGTTGACGACCGTGGCCGTCAG
>CAYSHJ010000971.1:0-3859 GCA_964430385.1 uncultured Planctomycetaceae bacterium | reverse complement strand
GAATTCTTCGCCGAAATCGAACGCCGCGCGGAAAGGCTCCGAGCAGTCCGCGATGTCCGCCGCCTCGGCGGCGTTCGGGAGCCAGTCGGGACTGTCGCTTGATCCGACTCAAGCCGCCGTCCCGCCGGATCAACAAGGCCGACGAAGGTTGCCGAACTCCTATTTGATTAGGCGCGAGCAACTCATTGCCGATCCCACTCAGCCTCGAAAAGTCTTCGACGAACAGGAACTCTCTGAACTCGCCGCGTCGATTCAATCACGCGGCATCAAGCAACCGCTGACCGTCCGTTGGGACGTCGCGACCAGCAAATACATGGTCATCGATGGCGGCCGCCGCTTCCTCGCCGCTGATCGCCTTGGTCTTGCCGAGCTCCCCTGCTGGATTCAAGAGGGGGACTCGAAGGATGTCTTGGTCGATCAAATCGTCCATAACTGGCAGCGTGCCGATCTCCGTCCCGAAGAAACCGCCGACGCCCTGGCTCGGCTCCGCGACGAATTCGCTCTCTCGCAAAAGCGAATCTCCGAACTCACCGGCAAGCCGACGAGCGAAATCAGCAAGTTCTTGGCGATCCACGATCGCGTTGCTCCTGAAGTCCAGAAGCTCGCTCGCGAGCAGTCCGAAACGGATTCGCCGCTCACGATGCGGCACCTCTACAACATTTCCAAAGTCGGAGATGCAACGGCTCAAAAAGAACTCGCTCGCGAGGTCCAGACAAAGCGACTGACCGCCCTCGAAACCGAGCAGCTTGTCACGAAGCGTCTGACTCACAGCGAGAGACCTCGAACACGTTTCACGCTGCGAGCGTTCGTCACCTCAAAGGCGAAAGTGACGATCACTTTTCAGAAGCAATCGGTTTCAACGGACGACCTCATCGGCGCCCTCGACGAAGTCCGTGCTCAACTCAGTGAGACTCGAAAGAGCGATGCACGGTAAATGCACGGAATGCGCAGAAAATTTTGTTGTTGAAGAGATTCATGGAATTGATAGGATTCGCTATCTCGTTATGCGATTGAAATTTCCGCGATTTTGTCGATTGATTTCAGTCATTCGGGACCAAGAGGTCGCAGGTTCAAATCCTGTCATCCCGACTTCCATTTCCTAACGATTCCGCCTTTCTGCCGGAATCAGGATCGGAGTCGAGCCCGGAAGGAGATTCTCCCTGCGGGCTTTTCCTTTCCACGGACACAGATGCTTGTAGGGCACGACGACTTGTCGGTCCAGAATACTTTTCGATCGGTGACGGCGTGTTGCCCCAAGTCAGGACACCGCCGCTCTGCTTGTGTTCGATTCGCTTCGCCTTCTGAACGGCGTGAAATCGTACAAACAACTGCAGATTGATGGCGCGAAACAGTTCCGCGATCTTGCTGAAGTCTTCGGGTTCCTGCGCAAGACTCGGAAGTTGATCGGCGCACCGGAGAGCCTCTTCGAGAACGTCTCGCGATGAGTCGGTCACGGCGGCTTTGGCTGACAGAGCCGACACTTCATGCCGAAGTCGAGTTTCATTGGCCGCGAGTTTTTCGACGACTGGCGTCATCAACTGAAACAGTTCCGGAGTCTTGGCCAGAGTGAGGTTTTCAGTGGCCTTGGCTAATTGAACTCCGGCCTGTTTCAACTCCGTCCGTTTGCAGGCCAATTCGGCCTCAAACTGTTCGGGCTTGCTGCGCTCCGCCAACACAGTTCGGATCTTCGTTTCTAGTTTGCGGCGGAGGTCGGGAATGAGGAGCCTTTGGCTGATCGCAGCCAAAGCGAGCTTGGTCGCGGTTGGGCCATCGACATGATTATGTGAGCATCGTTGACCATGACTTTGTTGGTAGAAGCCGCAGGTGTAGCGGAAGGTTTTCAAGTACGGGACGCGATACATCGGCCAAGTGCAGTTCAGGTCATCGATTCGTCCGCCCAACGGATTCTTGGAGGGATCTCGCGAGCGAGGCTTCCCGCGCTGAGTGCCGGCGCGTTGATCGAGGATGTTTTCGAGCTGCTCAGCGTCTTCGGCGGAGAGGATCGGCTTGATGCCTCCTGCGCCCATTGCTGACACAACGCACCCCTTCGGATTCGCGATGACCTTGGTCTTGGTGTCGGTCAAGAATTCGTCTTCTTCCAGCGGTCGCGGTCCTTCGGAGGTCATCCGCCGATGGTCGCCCATCGAGCGACGCCCATAGGTCTTCATCGCATGCGTGATGAACGGATTCCGGGCCAAGCCAGTAATTGTCGTCGCGTGCCAAATGCCGCTCACCGGATGTTTGACTCCGTTATCCGTACGGCTCAATTCCGCTCCCGGTGAAGGAATGCCTTCCTCGGTGAGAATTCTCGCGACTTGTGATGCGGGCGTGTCTCTCAGCATTTCGAGGATTCGGCGGAGGAGTTTGATCTCGGATTCGGATCTCGGAAGCCAAGCAACGTGATGCCCTTGGAGTCGCACGACCTCGCCCTTGTCCAGCGGTCGAATGACCGTTCCATCATACGGCTCCCTTGGGAAGCATCTTTCCGGATGTGATCCAGCAAGAATTGTGTCATTGCGTTCAGAAATAAGTCGTCTTCACTGCCTACAATGGCCAGGTCCAGACAGTGATCGCTGTCATCGACGGACCACAAAATCGAATCGTGAAAGACCGTAGTGCTGGCGATCATCACCCAGGCGACAAATCTGGCGAGCTTGCGGCCACGGCCGAGCTTCAACATCCGCGCCAGAACCTTTGCTGCGCTTGGTAGGCCAGCATCAATGTGGACGCGAATGTGATTGTGCTCCCAGCGCCGAAGGCGGACGGCTAATCCAAACCCAATGAGTGCCGCAGTCCTTTGCGTCCGCGATCACGAAGATCGTGGCCATGCCAAGTATGTGAATTTTTTCGCGTGGTCAATCACAAAGAACAAAAATGGGAAACGCGAGTTACCCGCGTTTCCCAATCGTCAATCTCGTTAAATTGCGATTATCTTGCCAAGCGTGAAACACGCTATGCGCGCAGGAGCCAATCAAAGAGTCGTTCCACCAGTGGGGCGATGTGTTCGCTCAGCAACGCTCGCCAAACGGGGCAGCATTGTTCAAAGGGGATGTGATACATCGTGGCCACCGCTTCGAGTCCATCGGGGACATCGACGAGCGAGAGGTAGAACTCGGAATCCCAGACTACGACGCCGAGACCTCGCGTTTTGAAGAATGGGTTGATCAAGCATCAAGATTGTCCTTTTGAAAGCGAACGGGCCGCTCTTGCGAGCGGCCCGTTCACGGATTTCCGTAGGCCGATCCGGCGACATGCCGTCGGCGAGGTATCCCGGCACATCCGGGAGCGATCACGTCAGGGTCAATTCAGTTCGCCACGCAGTTCCGCTTGGGAAGCAAAACCATCGCCATCGGAACGACGCGGGCAGAAGCGTTCATATTGATCGCCGCGAAACAACTCGGCGAAGGGAACCAAATCCACTCGGCCTCCTGGCTGTCGGTTGACCGCGCAGATCACCGGAACGACCTCCCCGGTGGCGATTACTTGGCATTCAATCAGAGCGATATCGCGGTTCCCAAAGGCCGCGGCCAGCATGTCCAAATTGCGCTGATCGTCGTCACAAACAGTCATCATCGAGCCTTTTGCAGCAGGACGCTGCGTTCTTGTTGGTGCTGAGCACCGTGCAGGATCGGTAAGCATCCGCGAGACGAGGTCAGCCTCTCTCGCGCAGTCTCAGGCCGCTCGCGCCATCACGAGCTGATGGCGGCGGCTACATCTCGATCAAGTTGCAGTCGCGGAAGCACGTTCGTGCTCCAACCCGCTCGAACTCGGCGGCGAGGAACGGGATCGTGAAGCACTTCAGGGCGGCTTGCAGTTCGGCCTCAGAGTGCCCTGTGGGGAGATCAAGAAAGTCGAGCAG
>CAYSHJ010000970.1:0-5153 GCA_964430385.1 uncultured Planctomycetaceae bacterium | reverse complement strand
GAACGGCTTCACACCGCGCAGAATCGGGTGCTCGGTTTGGCTAACCGTGACGTTCGCGTCCCAGGTTTGAATGGCCGAGAACCATTTGTTGGACGCTGTGCCGGTCTGATAGTCGAAGTACCCGCCGACCCATTCGGTGATTTGATCATGCACTCGGCTGGGGTTGAACGTGGTCCAATGAAATTGGATGAACCCACAACCTCGCCGCATCTGCCGTTCAAGCGTTTTGAGCCGTTCGCCGACGTACAGCGGATGAGCAACTTCGTCACGGTCGCTGCCGTCCGAAATCATCACGATCGTTGCGGCGTTATCGAGCGTCTTTTCATCGGCCGGCCAACCGTTGAAGTGCGTCTCGACCGTGACTTTGCCTTTCAGGCTCGGCGACGTGTCGAGCAAATGCTTCAGCAGGATCACGCACTTTTCGTACTCGTGCGTGAATTTAGGATGCCCCGTGATCGGTCCGGCGATGAGCACGATTTTCCGCCTGGCGGTCGCGGTGTCGTCGGCAGTCAGCATCGCCGGCACGACCAACAGACCGAGTACGACAAGAATTTGAAACCACTTGCGTTGCATCAGAGAATTCCCTCGACAGCACGATCGCCGGAATGAGCATGTAACGCCAGCAATCTATGAGTCGCAGTCGAAGTTGGGAAGTTGAGAGCGATCGTCTGGGTGTTTTAGTGACCGGAAAATGGAGGCATCATCAGCTATCGACTGGCCTCCGAGTTGTCGGATCGCATCGCCGCGATCGCTCCAGTGGGAGGCCCGATGGGCACCGAAACCTGTTCACCCAAGCGGCCGGTGCCCGTGATGCACTTCCACGGCACCGATGATAAGTTCGCTCCGTTTAGAGGCGGCAAAGGAGACAAGAGCCTGACGCAGACGAACTTTCTTTCGGTCGAGCATTCGCTCATTGCCTGGATCAGAGCCAACGGCTGTGAAGCGAGTCCGACCGTGACCGAACTTCCCAACAAAGCCGACGACGGCTGCAACGTCACTCGCAAGGTGTGGGGCCAGGGCCGCGATGGCAGCGAAGTGATCCTGTTCGAGATTCAAGGGGGCGGCCACACCTGGCCGGGCCGCGAATCGCGAGCGAAGCTTCTTGGCCCCGTCACCAAGGACATCTCGGCCAACGAACTGATGTGGGAGTTCTTCCAGCGGCACCCGATGAAGTGAGATGTGCCTGACTGATCCAACGGCACCGCTGAAGTCATCGTCCGATTCGACGACGCCTGACACACGCTTCGCTCGTCTTGCGAGATCTCTCGTTCGCGGACTCATGATGTCGGGAATGGTCTTGGTCGTTCTTTGTATCGGAATCTTCTTCATGCTCCCGCGAGAGAGCGTGAGTCCGCAAGCACGCCGAAGTCAGTGCAAAAACAACCTGAGACAGTTGGGCTTGGCGCTGAGAACCTACCACGAACAGTTCGGCACGTTCCCACCGGCTTACACGGTCGGGCTCGATGGCCGGCGGTGGCACAGTTGGCGCGCTTTGCTGCTTTCGGCGCTGAAAGAAAGTCATTGCCTCGTGCAAGACATTGCATATCGGCTCGACGAGCCGTGGGACGGGCCGAACAATCGTCGCTTTTGGGATCAATGTCCGGAAATCTTCCAATGCCCTTCATCGCCGGAAGATCATGCGGACAATGAAAGAACTGTTTTCGTTTCGCCGAGCGCTTCATAGACTGTGAAACTGACTTCAAAACTCATGTACGGCGAACGGCAAGAGAAAACGTACCCAACGCCACTCCGCTTGTCGGGGTGGTTCCCGCGCTTCTGCGCTACCGTCGCCGTAGTGCAAAAGCGCGTGAACCACCGAGGCAAGCTCGGTGGCGGTAAATCAAGTCCTGCCGTTCGCCTAAGGAATCGTCATGTCCACCGCCACGATCACTCCTCCGCCAATGTCTCTCGCGCCGCGCGAAGAACGGCCGGCAAACTACTCGCCCGAAGACCTGCTCACCATGCCCGATGGCGAACGGTTTGAACTCGTGAATGGCCAACTGGTGGAGAAATCCATGAGCGGATTATCAAGCTGGGTCGGCGGCGAAACGTTGCGTCGGGTTGGCAATTTTGTCCTTGAACATCAGCTCGGCTGGGTTTTCGGCTCCGACTGCGGCTTTCAATGCTTTGCCGATGCGCCGAAGAAAGTCCGCAAGCCGGATGTGGCGTTTGTCGCGAAGTCCAAACTGCCGCACGGTCCCAGTGACGGACACATGCGAGTGCCACCCGATCTGGCCGTCGAAGTGGTGTCTCCGACAGACTGGTGGAGTGAGTTGGACGCGAAAGTGGAAGAGTATCTGGCCGCCGGTGTGCGATCCGTGTGGGTGGTCAGCCCACGCACGCGAATCGTGCATGTTTATCGGGCTGGCAATCAAGTCCTGCGGCTACGCGAACAGGACGAGCTGACCGAACCCGACATCCTGCCGGGCTTTCATTGCCGTGTTGGCGATCTGCTGCCGCCCGCGACGGAGCCGGAAACGGCAGCGCCCGTCGCCGAGCCGAATGCGGTACCCGCGGTGCGTGTGTCAGAAAAGTAGGTAGAGAAACTGCCGTGAACTCATGCGAAGTGACAACGTCGCTCCTTCCATTCGTCGTCTCCCTAAATTCGTTGGGATTCAGCCAGTGCGAGAATCGAACAGTTCCAACGAATTTAGGGAGACGACGAATGGGAAAACGCAAAATCCGCAGCGTTTCATCGACCGCAACGTTGTTACCTACTTTTCTGACGCACGCACGTACCCGCGGAGTGAGGCTAACTCGCGAAAGTCTTTTCGATGAACTCTGATTCGGCCGTTCGCTCCGATGTCTCGTTGACCATTGAAGGCCGCGCGGTGAACGTTCCGGCGGGGACGACGATTTGGGAGGCGGCTCGGCGAGTTGGCATCGAAATTCCGGTGCTGTGTCATTCACCGCGCATGCAGCCGGTGGGCGTGTGTCGCATGTGCGTGGTCGATGTCGGCGAACGTGTGCTGGCAGCGTCGTGCGTGCGGGAGTGCCGCGAAGGCATGACGGTCGAAACGTGCTCGCCGAAAGTTGAGCGGCACCGCGCGATGCTGACTCGGCTGCTGTTGGCCGAGCATCCGTCACCGTGCGAACGGGAGCGGACGTCGGGCGATTGCGAGCTGGAACGGCTGGGGCGAAAGTATGAGCTCCCGGCGAGCGGGGGGCGTCAGCCCCCTGATGGGTCCGCAGGTGTGGACGATGGCCGCGGAACCAGTGAACGCATCAGGGGGCTGACGCCCCCCGCTCGCCAGGGCGAATCTCTCGACTCGTCCTCGCCCGTCATCGCCGTCGATCACTCGGCCTGTATCCTGTGCGATCGCTGCATTCGAGCGTGCGACGATCTGCAATCGAATGAGGTCATCGGGCGAACGGGCAAAGGGCATGAAGCTCGGATCGCGTTTGATCTCAACCTCCCGATGGGGCAAAGCACGTGCGTGTCGTGCGGCGAGTGTGTCAGCTCGTGTCCGACGGGGGCGCTGACACCGAAGGCGATCACGCTGCCGATTGTCTCGCGCGATGAACTGCGTGCGGTCGACACGGTTTGTCCGTATTGCGGTGTCGGCTGCGCGATCACGGCTCTCGCGACCGACGACAAGATCGTCTTCGTCGAAGGCCGCGAAAGCCCGGTCAATCACGGACGTCTGTGCGTCAAAGGCCGCTACGGCTGGGATTACACGCTGCATCCGCAGCGACTGACGAAGCCGCTGATTCGGCGGGCGGAATTCTTTCCGAAGGGAGCGTTGTCGAAGGAGGTCGTCTCGTCTGTCAGCGGTCGCGATGGGACTCGCAGACCTGGTGGCGTTGTCGATTACTCCGAGATCATGCCGGCATTCCGCGAAGCTTCGTGGGACGAGGCTCTCGATCTCATCGCGTCGCGGCTCAACGACATCAAGCAGCAGCACGGGCCGAATGCGCTCGCGGGGTTCGGGTCGGCGAAGTGCTCCAACGAGGAAGCATATCTGTTTCAGAAGTTGATTCGTGTCGGCTTCGGGACGAACAACGTCGATCACTGCACGCGGCTGTGTCATGCGTCGTCGGTCGCCGCGTTGATGGAGACGATTGGGTCGGGAGCCGTGACGAACATCTTTGCCGATGTCTCGCGAGCGGCCGTCACGTTGATCACCGGCTCGAATACGACCTCCAATCATCCAGTCGCGGCCACGTTCATCAAAGAGGCAATCAAGCACGGCACGAAGTTGATCGTTGTCGACGTGCGGCGGCATGACCTGTGCGACTTTGCGACCCATTTCGCTCAGATTCGGCCTGGCACGGACGTCGCATTTTACAACGGCCTGATGCACGTGCTGATCCGCGAAGGCTGGATCGACCGCGAGTACATTGAGCAACACACGGAGAACTTTTCGGCTTTGCGTGACGTTGTGATGACTGATTATTCGCCAGAGCAGGCGTCTTTGATTTGTGGGATTCCTAACTCGGAAATTGAGGCAATCGCCCTGACGATCGGCCACACGACACTAGCCCGACGCGCAAGCGAGGGACCGGAGGCAAGTCCCTCGCTGGCGCGTCGGGCTAATATGATGGGCCCACCGACGTCGCCACTCTCCGGCATGCTCATCTTCTGGGGCATGGGAATCTCACAGCATTCGCATGGGACGGATAATGCTCGCTGTTTGATTTCTTTGTGTCTGATGACAGGCAATGTCGGGAAGCCGGGGACGGGGTTGCATCCGTTGCGCGGGCAGAACAATGTCCAAGGAGCCAGCGACGCCGGGCTGATTCCGATGGTCTTTCCGGACTATCAAAAAGTCATCGATCCGGCGATGCGCGAAAAATTCGAGCAAGCGTGGGGCGTGCCGCTCGATCCGAATCCAGGGCTGACCGTCGTCGAGATCATGAAGGCCGCGTTGGAGCACAAGGTCCGCGGCATGTACATTCTTGGCGAAAACCCGTTCATCTCGGACCCGAACAGCAACAAGGTCCGCAAGTCGCTCGCGAGCCTCGACTTCTTGGTTGTACAGGACATCTTCCTGACCGAGACCGCCGAGTTCGCCGATGTGATCCTGCCAGCGTCGACGTACTTCGAGAAGGATGGGACGTACGCGAAGACCGACCGTCGCGTGCAACTCGGCCGGCAAGTGCTCGACCCGCCCGGTGACGCTCGACAGGACTGGCGGATCATCGTCGAGATC
>CAYSHJ010000969.1:0-11138 GCA_964430385.1 uncultured Planctomycetaceae bacterium | reverse complement strand
TGATTCAGATCGCGCAGCACATCGAGTCGGGCGCGTTGCGTGGCGGCCGTGATGCCCGCCGGACGATTGAGATGCAAAATCGGATCGCTGGAGTTGCGGAACGTGACGCCGCGATGCGTCGAGGGCATGAAGCCGCTCCCCCACAGCGCGCTCCCCGCCCCTTCGAGGCCGTGCCCGTCGTCGGAGATCAGCACCAGGTAGCCCGGCAAGTTCTGGCATTCGCTCCCCAGTCCGTAGTTGACCCATGAGCCGATGCTGGGACTGCCGAACAGCGGCGAGCCGGTCAGCAACAGCAGTTCCGCAGCGTCGTGAGTGACCTGATCGCAGTGCAGTGAGCGGATGAGGCAAATCTCATCCGCCATCGCGCCGGTGTGCGGCAGGAGTTCGGAGAATTCGAGGCCGCTCTGCCCGTACCGCTGAAACGTGCGTGGGCTGGCCATCACCGTTTCGAGCACTCCGCCGGTCGCGCTCTTCTTCGCTTGCACGAGCGACTCCGGCATCGGCTGCCCGTGCAGCGCGGCCATCTGCGGTTTTGGATCGAACAGGTCGAGATGCGATTGTCCACCGAGCATGAAGAGGAGAATCACGTTCTTCGCACGCGGCGCGAAATGCGTCTGCGAGTCGGCGGTCAGTCCGTCCTGCGCGAGCAAATGCCACAGCGCCAGCGCGCCGAATCCGTGCGAGCTTCGTGCGAGGAATTCACGGCGAGAGTGCATCGTTGGGTTCCCTTGTTCGTAGGTTGGGACTCCGTCCCGACTCTTCTGCCCGGCTCGATGACAAAGCGGTCGGGACAGAGTCCCAACCTACGCCGGGTTCATTCTCTGGTGATGGCTTCATCGAGGTTCAGTAGCACGCTGCAGACGGCGACCCAGGCGGCGTGCGACTGGGGATCATCTCCGGCGGCCGTGTCCGGGAGCAGTTCTCGCGCGGACGCGGGTTCACTTTCAAACAGCGACCGCTGCTGCTGGAGATAAGCGCGCAGTCGCACGGACTCCTCTGGCTTCGGCGGGCGAGCGAGCACCAGCAGGTAGGCTCGGTCGAGCCGCTCTGCATCGCTGCGGGCTTCGCGATGGACTCGCGCGGCCAGCGCCTGGGCCGTTTCCACGAACACCGGATCGTTCAGCAGATTGAGTGCTTGGAGCGGCGTGTTCGAGCGGTCGCGGCGCGAGCAGGCGCGACTGGTGTCCGGCAGATCGAACGTGACGAACTGCGCGAACGGCGACGTGCGTTGCAGAAACGTGTAGAGGCCGCGGCGATAGCGGTCCGCGCCGGGACTGGTTTCCCAGACGTTGCTGTAGCCCTCCTTCGACACGCTGGAAGGTTGTGGCGGTTTGACGCTTGGCCCGCCCATCGTGCGCGACAGCAATCCGCTAGCGGCGAGCGCCGAGTCGCGCACCGCTTCGCCGGACAGCCGCAGCCGCGCCTGCCGCGCGAGCAGCCTGTTGTTCGGATCGCGCGTCGCCAGATCGGGCCGCGCCGACGACGATTGGCGATACGTTTGCGACATCACGATCTCGCGCAGCAGTTCCTTCACGCTCCAGCCGCCGCGCGTGAATTCCACGGCCAGCCAGTCGAGCAATTCGGGATGCGACGGGCGGTCCCCGCGCACGCCGAAGTTCTCCGACGTGGCCACGAGTCCGCGACCAAACAGCTCCTGCCAGAGCCGGTTCACCGCGACTCGCGCGGTCAGCGGATGTTCTGTCGACACAAGCCAACGCGCGAGCGCGAGCCGATCCGCCGGCTGATTCGGCGGCAAGGCGGGGAGAGCCGCCGGAGTTCCCGGCTGCACCGCTTCGCCAGGGCGACGGAACTCGCCGCGAATGTGAATGTGCGTCGGACGCGCTCGCACTGCCCGCATCATCCCCGGCGCGCGAGTCACCGGCGGAAGCGTCTTTGTCAGGGCGGTCAGTTTGGTTTTCACCTCGCCCAGTTTCAGTTCGGTGAACCTCGCGCTGTACTCGGCAGGTGCGCCACCCAAGAAGTAATCCAGCAACCGGTCGCGTTGCTCCTGAGTTCGTTGGGCGAGCGGCGTCTTGATGATGTTCAGACCTTCGAGCTGTCCTTCACCGAGGCTCTGCCCCCATTGCAGCCCCAGCAATTCCAACGCGCGGTCCCACGAAAAATCCTCGCCGGGCTTGATCTCCGTCTGCAACATTCGCCGCTCCCAATCGGCCTGCAACTCGGCCAGCGGCCCGGCGACCGGCGCGAGCAACTCCGCCCGTTTGCGATCGTGCTCCTGCTTCGCCGTGACCCACGGCCCTCGTTCGCCGGCGACCGGCGCGTTGAAGTTCACTTCGTCCGCGTCGTTGAAGATCGCGTAGAGCTGATAGAACTCGCGCTGTGTGAGGGCGTCGAACTTGTGATCGTGACACTCCGCGCAGGCCAGCGTCAGCCCCAGCCAAGTGGTCGAGACGGTCGCGACGCGGTCGAGAACTTGCTTGACGCGGAACTCTTCCAAGTCCGCACCCCCTTCGCGATTGCTGAGCGTGTTCCGCAGAAAGCCAGTTCCCATCCGCTGCGTCAGCGTGGCGTCCGGCAGCAAGTCTCCGGCGAGTTGCTCGATGGTGAACTGATCGAACGGCAGATCGCGATTGAACGCCTCGACGACCCATTGCCGATAACGCCACGCAACGGGCCTGAGAAAGTCCTGCAAATAGCCGTCGCTGTCTCCGTAATGCGCCAGATCGAGCCACCACCGCGCCCACCGCTCGCCGAAATGCTCCGACGCCAACAGCCGCCGCACGACTCGTTCGTAAGCGTCGCCGCGCGGATCGTTGACGAACGCATCGACCTCCAGCGGCGATGGCGGCAGCCCCGTGAGATCAAGCGTCATGCGCCGGATCAGCGTCGCGCGATCCGCTTCCGCCGCCGGCGCGATCTGCTCCGCCGCCAGTCGAGCGCGGACAAACCGATCAATGGCGGAAGTGCTCTCCGCGACCTGCGGCGGAACGGCCTGTTGCGGAGGAACGAAGGCCCAATGCGGCTCGTATTCCGCGCCTTGCTCGATCCACCGCCGCAATGTCTTGCGCTGCGCCTCGGTCAGACGCTTGCCCGTCTCAGGCGGCGGCATGAGCTGGTCCGCGTCCTGCGCGGTGACTCGCGCCCACACGCCGCTGTGAACCACATCCCCCGGCACAATAGCCTGCGTCCCCGACTCCAGTTTCAGGACCGCGCCGTCGCGCCGATCGAGCCGCAGCCCCGCTTGCCGCTGCCCCTTGTCGAAGCCGTGGCAAGCAAAACAGTAGTCGGCCAGGATCGGCAACACATCGCGATTGAAGCGAACTCGTTCGTCCGCACCGGCTCCGCTCGCGACGACCGGCCACGTCAGCGTCATCACAATCCCGAGCCGAAGTGATTGGTTCATGGTGCTTCCTCTGGGGGGCATCCTACTTCTTCAGCCTCGCGGGTCGAGGCATGAGTTCGCTGGCATCGAGCAGGAGTTTCTTCCGCCGGGGGCCGATCTTGTCTGTGGGGATGGGGCGGAATCCCAAGCGGAACGCTGGAGATTCAGGACGAAGCCGGTAGTCACCGTTCTGGGCGTCAACAAACAGCGGGTCTGCAACGAGCGAATGTTGATCGAACCCGAGCTTCTTCCAATCGCTCAGGGAGCCGATGCCACGAACCTGCAGCTCCTGAGCGGTGGCCAGGAAGTATAAGTTGTGATCGCACTCAGCGACGGATTGCTTCGTCGCTGCACTGGCTGCTAGCAACATCGCCTTTGGATCGGCGTAGTCGATGATGTTCCGCGTGAAGTGGTTGTTTTCTCCGCTCATGCGCAGGTCGAACTGATTGCCGCTGCTCCCGACGAAAATGTTGTTCTCAATGCGATTGTTCATCGCGGCACCGACGGGCAGTCCCACGGCTCCCAACACGGTGGAAACGATGATATTGCCATACACGGTGTTCTCCATGCCGTCGTTGTCGAAGTAGATTCCCCAAGTGTAATACGGGGCCCAGATGCGGTCATTGGATATCGTCCGATCCCCTTCTCCCTTCGGGTGTTTGCTCCCTGCAATCGCACGCCATCTCCGCCCAGCATGACGAACCGGTTGCCTTCGACTCGGCAACCGTCGCAGTGTTCCAACGTGATTCCAGAGCCACGCACCGTCGGCGAGTGGAAGTTCTCATGCAGATGGTCGGGAAACGGGGAGTGCGTGTGGGAGAATGTCATTCACCCAGCAATACCAGGGGAACACATTGACCTCGGCCTGCTCGGGGTTTGCCCATTGACGCGGTGCCTGATCGGCTGCGTAACGATGTGTTGCGGACTCCTTCGAATCTTTGGGCATCACGGGTTCGATAAGTGCCCAGCCGCCATAAAGTGGATCTGCCGGATCCTGATTCGGCCAGCGTGCCCGAGTTTGACGCTGACCCCGAAAGAAGAGCTGCCGAAACTTCCAGCGGCCCGCCTTCACGTCTGGCAGGTGGGATTCGATGATCTTGCCCACAGACGGCTTCCAATTCTGGATCACCTTGCCACCGCTGAACACCGGGTGATGGCCGGGATAGGCGGTGTAGGTGATTGGTTGTTTCTCAGAGCCCGTGTCTTCGGAGGTCAGAACAAACGGTTCCCTGAGATGGTAAGTGCCTTCCAACACCATGACCTCCACGGCACCCGGCTGGCGGTTCGTGGCTTTCAAGCGGCGAATCGCATCCCGTGCCGCCGTGAGCGTGGCGAAGGGGCCGTCCTGCCGATTCGCGTTCGGGGCGGGCAATTGCCCCGTCCACTGGTCGTTTCCATTCGTGGCCACATAAAGAACGGTCCTGTCGGAATCGTGTGTCCCGGCGGTCGCCATCGACACGGACCATGCGAGCAACGACAGACAAATGACAAGTCCGGCGAGAGCGATTCGGATGGATGACGATGGGTGGGTCATGGTGTGTTAGCTTGGTGAAAGGGTGAAGCCGCCTCAATGATTCGGTGGGGGATGCCTCAAAGGGATCACGACAAAATCTCATGCACCACTTGACCATGCACTTCGGTCAGTCGATAGGGGCGGCCTTGGAACTTGTAGGTCAGGCGCTTGTGGTCGAGGCCCAGCAAGTGCAGCATGGTTGCATTAGCCGAATGACACAACCTTCGCCAATCAACGACTCCTGACCCCTTTGATTTGCCGAAGGCCGAAGAGACCTTCATGACCGGCAAGTCGCCGTATCCGATCGAGCGAACGTTGCTGACCACCGGTCTGGTCGAAGCAGGTGTGCGGTCGCTCGGCACCGGCCAGAAGCGAATCGAAACACCGCACCTCGCCATTTGTTATCAAGCCCGGCGCGAATCGACGTTTGCCCGAACGTAGCCGTCATCGCTCCGCGTGACGAGCCGAGCGTCTATTGGTCCGAGCGTTTCACGGCGACCACGATTGGCCAGTGATGGTGACCGTGTGAAGCGTTCGGCTCATCACGCGGAGCGATGATGGCTACGTAGGTCTCACCCCCGTTTTCAATTCGCGAGGCCAAGGAGTATCACCTGCTCCTCTCTCAGTTCCATTTTCCGCGGCTTGCGAATGAGACTGTCATGGCCCAAAACTCCGAACAGGCGGATGCCGCCTATGCCGAAGCGCTGAAGCGGATCGAGGAGTGGGGGAAGCAGCGGGAGAGCGATCTTTATTTGAGTGAACTGGGCCTCACCACGCTGCCGCGTGAGGACTTTCACCTCAACGACTTGCCGGCTTCGCCGGCGCATTGGGTGTCCTTTTGTGCTACTCACCCAGTCGGCGGAGTGCTGCAAGAGTCTCATCGGTTAATGCCGCCCCAAGTGACGATCGCCGCAATGGTTGCCATTGCCGAGGTTGGCTTCATGGTTTTGGTCTTAACGCGGGCTTCGCCCGCAACGTAGCGGCGTCGCTCCGCGACGCCGATTCAATCCGAGTCGCGGAGCGACTCGGCTACGTATTGCGCGCACGGCGCGCATAATTGACAACCGAAGACTCTAAAATGGTGGCAGGTGAGGGTGGCAATTGCGCGGGTGTCAGAGCGGCGAATTTTGGTTTTAATAGCGCCAAATCCGCCAGCGCTTTTTGCAGAGGTTCCACCCATCCCTCACGTTGTCCCGCCAGATAACGCTTGGTCAGATCCGAATAGACCCGTCCGATCCGCCAGTATTCCTTGGCCTCGGCCAAACATTTCTTGTTCGGCGTAAAATTGGCATGGTTGTTGCCCGTCCACCATTCTGCATCAGCGTCATACACTTCCGCAGCGGCCTGAAGTTCCGCCAGGCCATCGCTCAACTTTTCCAGGTCCGTCCGCACAGTCTTGAGCAATTCATCCTGGTCCATGGGATTTTGCCTCTTCAGCACGGAGGGGCGAATGAAGAGAAGCCAAAGTCAATAAAACCATGAGCAAACAGAATGAGGAGCTAACGCCAACGCGGCCAAGCCGCAGCCGGAAAACTTTAATTGGCGGAAATATCGTCATGGCTAATCCTTTTTGTAAGCGTTCACGGAATTCGGGGCGTTGTGGCCCGATGTGTTCCACGCGAAATCACTGCCGCTTTGACGTTCGAAATCATCAGAGCAATCAGGCACCTCCACCAAGATGTAAATGGCCATGCACACTGCGCGGCACCATGGGGGTGGTCGGGTGTTGGAATCAGGGCGGCTCGGCTCAATGACTAACGGTGTTGTATCATTCAATGAGGTGAATGCCAGTTGATGCGCTGCGTAGTCCAGCGTCACTCCCAGAAACGTCCGACCCACAAGATTGATCTGATGATCGACGATGTCCATTCGCAGACGCTCTTTGTCCTGTTCGGCCAGAGCCCACGGCCCGTCATACGACAACGATTCGGCCAGCCCGGTCGGCGGCAGGCCAGTCAGATCGAAAGCCAGTCGCCGCCGCAGCGTCACCGGATCGGCATCGATTGCGGGAGCGAAGCCCTCTCGTTCGAGTCGATTCAACACGAGATATCCCGACTCCCTCGCTGACGCTTCGGGTTACATGTCTGGCTGTCTTTCAACAGTCCCTGGCGAACGTGGCTACTCGGTAATCTACTTGCTCACGCGGAAAAACTTCGAGGCGCGTTGCCCCGACGCCAATTCGTGAACGCGGACTTCCCAGACGCCGGGCTGATCGTTCGCGGCGATATCCAGCGGTAGCTCCAGAGTTCCTTTGATGGCTGCGTAGTGACCACTGAACTCGGACGGTCGGCCGTCGCTGTCAACGATCTGCACATGCAAGGGGATGATGGCATCGAGCGGCTTCCTGTCTGCGTCCTGCACGGAGATTCGGCCAGTCCACGATTGACCTCGCGCAACCTGATCTGGTCCGGTGACCGACAGGCCAGCGATCGGTTTTGGCACGGCCATCAACAATCGACCATCGCAGGGGCCGAGCGTCACGGGAATCACGAGCGACCCCGTAGCGTCGCGTTGAAACGGCACCGCGCGGTGCGCGACGAGGTCGTAAACCGCCGTGGCGTTCGAGGTCAGTTGCACATCGGCCGTCGTCGGCACTCCTCGTTCATGGACCAGACCGTATTGACCGACGTAATCACCGGCCTCGCGAGCATCGTTGACCAGAAAAATGTAATCGGCCGCCCCCGCCCGTCGCCGATGCGGCACGACGTTCGGCGATGTCGTATCAACCACGCGCCGGTATTTGCCTTCCAAATGCGTGCGCACTTCGGCCGCCAGTTTCAGCAGTTGGGCCTTGTCGGCGGCGGCGTCCTTCTGACGTTTGAAGATCGGCAACGTGATGTCCGCCTTGATGGCCGGGCAGAGATTCGCATCGCCGATCACCAGCCCGCCCCCCTTTTGAAACTTCAGAATCTGATCGAACACAGCGCGGGTCAGCACTTCGCAGTCAGCGAGGACCAGAACCTTGTAGCCCTTCAGTCCGTCGCGAAGGACGTGCTGTTCGTAGATCACTTCCGGCTGCAGCCGAGCATGTTGCAGGGCGAAATAGACATCGGCTTGCCAGCCGCCCGCGTAGCCCCAGGTGCTTTTCGAAGTGAAGGCAAACGTCGTGAAACTTTCGAGGAAGGCGATGTCGCTCTTCACCGCCGGCACTTGCCGCAGCGTTGGTCCCAGCGGCACGACGACATCGTGGATCAGCCGCGTCAGTTCGTGCTGCAACTGCGGATGCGTGTATTTGTAGGGATGACTGCCGTCGGTCGGGACGAGCGAACTCCAGCCGTGATACATGATCCCCTCAATGGGCCGAGCGATCTTCGTCCAGAACACCTCGCGCAGATGATGCGGATGAATCGAGAAGAAGCCGGTGTTCGGATCTTTGTCGGCCCACTTGGCGGGCGACTCGCCGTCGCGCGGCGATTTCTCCGCCGGTGCGGTTGTCGAGCGATACCAGAACAACTGCGTCATTTTCATGACCCGCTTGTGGCGCATCAGCCGGCGGGCGCTAGCCCCCGGTTCCGAATTGTTGTTCGCGCCGTCGTCCAACCCGACGCTAGCGCGTGCCGGCTGATTGGCGGCCGCGACCGTCGGAACGCCGCCCGCCATCGCGAACAGCTCATCGACCGGCAACGACATCCGCAGCGGATCGGGATCGGTGTAGGTCCATTGCGACAGCACATCGACATCGCCGCCGCTGCCCCAGAGCGGCGGGCACCGCACCACGGGATCGTTGAAAGACCACAAATCCTTGCGGTCGGAGTTCTGGTGCATCCCGTGATGCACGGCGGAATGGGCCGCGTTCCAGCCGTCACCCACCGACCACCACCAGCGGACAAACGCGAGCTGCGGATGATCGTCAGGCACCACGCGGTCGGCGGGGAAATTCTTGAGCGTAGTGTAGCTCGGCGGGTATTTGGACAAGACCCATTCGGGAATCTCCGCTTGCTCGCCAAAGGCCCGGCGATACGCGGCCCGATCATGCTCGGTGAATGAGACCTGGCTTTCGTCACGAATCTCGGAATTGGCAAGCACTCCCTCGAACGCCGGATGATGCGCATACGTCTTGGCGATCGACGCCCCGACTCGCTCGAATGCCTGCATCACCTTCGGCGCATTCGGCGTGAGGGCTTTGACCGGGTACGGCTTTCCGTCGCGGCCGACTTGCAGGTACTCCGACAAGTACGGAGTAAAATACGAGGGCGAAGTGGACGAGAGAATCTTCACGTCACGTGCCAGCGCTGCGTCGAGCATCTTGATCGCTTCGGGCAGTTGCTCGGGCTTGATCGCCAACGTCGGACCATCGGCTGCCGTCACTCGCTGATAATCCACTTCACCGCCCAAACAATGCGTGAAGCCGATCTGCTTCAACCTGGGGAGTTCCGTCAACACTTCCTTGGTGCCATAGATGCCCCACATCAGGACCGGCATTCGCCCCGGCACGGCTCGTGGCACCAGCATCACCGACGAAGTTTCCGTCATGCGCCGCGTCGTCTCGCCGGGAATGGTGACGGTGAACGTCACAGGATATGTGTCCGGTCGCAATGTCGTGTCGAAGGCCAGAACCACTTCCTGAGCTGCTCCGGAGGCAATCTGTGAGATGTCATGTTCCGTCGGCGGGCGGCCTTCGATGCTCACCGTCAACTTGGCGGAAGCGATCGGTTCGGGATGCAGATTGCGAACCGTCACCGTCCATTTCGGACTCGGTTCATGTCGCACAAAAACCTGCCTCGGCCAAGTGGCCGTGATCCGCACCCGACCGAACTCGCGCACGCCGTTGGTCAACCGGACTTCATCGACGAACCCCGGAAACCCCGGATAACTGCTGCCGAGCCGGTCGCCGATCGACAACCCGTGCGCGCCTGCCGAGATCGCTCCACGTCCCGGCGCGTCGTAACCGCCGAACGATTCGCCGCTCCGAAAGAACCGCACTTTCCCATGACCGTCATACGTCGCGGCAAGATGCTGCCACTTGTCGGCGACGAACTCAGCCGAGTCCGACAAGAAGTCCTGCGAGTCCGCGCCGAAGCCGAGCGACAGCGTCAGTCGGCGTTGCAGCTTCGCATCCGCCGGACCAAACGCGAGTTGATAGTCATTGTGCCCGGCATACTTCTTGTCGATGACAACCGCCCATTCACGCTTCGCGAATTCGGCTTTCGGTTTGATCCACAGCTCGATCGAGAACGCTCCGCTGGGTGACAGTCGCGGATTGTTCGGCACGACGAACCCATGCGACCGATCCGCCTCCGGAGATCCCTCGAACGATTCCAATGCCCCGCCGAATTTTCCCGCCGCGACCAACTTCCCATTCTGCAGCCCACCTTTCGGCAAGCGCCCCGTGGCATCGGCTCCGTCGTCCGTATCGAATTTCCACAGCCCGATCACCTGCGGCCCGTTCGCCTCGGCCTCGTCATAAGCCTGCTCCCACGGTGCCGCGAGTTCATCCGCGCAACACACCATCGAAGCAAACACCGACATCAGTACCGCGAAGTACCGCAAGGCAGATCTCAAACTGAGCCACGTCATTCGCATCGGAACCAACTTTCATCATCAAGTCGTTAGTTAAGAGTCGGTTCAAAATTGTAACCCGAAGCGTCAGCGACGGCGTCGTCGGGCGTCGTCACCGTTCGCCCTCGCTGACGCTCTGACGCTTCGTGTTACTTGGGAGCGTCCAGAAATTTGTGGCCGCACAGGTCTTGGTCGGACAGCGGGAAGAAATAGAGCCAGTCGGCCGCTTCGTAAAGGATCACCTCGCCGATGTCGGCCCGCTGGGCGAGCAGGTGGCGGATCATTTCTTCGCGAGCAGTCCGAGCAGCGGCGTGATCGGTGACGCGCAGCGTTGTTTGTGCTTCAAAGAAATAGCTGCGTGGGCCGCGTCGTTCGTGCCAGTACAGCCCAACCGGCCGAGTTCCCTGATCGCCGTCCGCCAGCGAGACCGGCAGGTCCACATGCGACCGCGTGTTGAGCAGGATGTCGTCGAAGCCAGGCTGTTGCAGCACGGTTGCGATCTCTCGCACCGCATTCTGCCGAGCTAGCGGTTGATTGAAGTCGATCATCTCGACGGTCGCGTCCGCTCCGAGATCAATCACCAGTTGCCGACCAGCCATCGTCAGCCGCTCCGGCCCGGCCGCAGCGGCTCGCTGACTGGCTTCGCTGGCTTGAAACTCGGCCCGGTACTCGCCGTTGGCGGTGATCCCGGCGACTCGTGACGGATCGGTCGGCCCGCCTTGAACCCAGTACGTCGTTTCGCGACCGAGACGATTGCCCGCCTTCGCTCGCAGCACGACCGGC
>CAYSHJ010000968.1:0-5306 GCA_964430385.1 uncultured Planctomycetaceae bacterium | reverse complement strand
GGCTCCGGCCTCGCGAATCGCACGCGGCAATCGGCTGACCATCGTGTCAACTAGCGACCCGCCTCCGCCGACGATGATTGGCAATTCGATCATCAACAATCAAGGTGTCAAACAGAGTATATCATAACGTCCTTTATGATCACTGTGGTAGGATCGTGTTGACGGAAAACCTTTAATCTGGCGCCACAGATGTCGACGGCTATCGGAGTATGCAGACCTGGATTGCTATTTCGTGTCCCGCTGTCGCAAGAGGCTTTGAAGTACGGGCGCTGGCAGTCCATGGACGAGTTTCAGCAACTCTCCGTGATCGAGAGATGCAATTTGTTTGTGCGCGTCGTCGGCTTTTTTCGGGCGAAGTTTACGCTCACGTCGAATCTCCTGTCTCATGCCTTCCCACTGCGCTTCGAGGTCGTCGAGTTGGTGCCGAAAGCGAATGACGACTTCAATCAGCTCTGTGAGCGCGTCACTGAATCCGCGAGAGCCATCGTAACCAAAAATGTGGGCATGTTCGTGAAGGAAGACCGCCAACGAGTGGGCGAAGTCTTCCTCAAATATCTTCTCAGCCAAATACACCTCACGGGATTGGTATTTTCGCTCGCCACGCAATTCACCGAGCAGTGTGTCGGTTGCCGCGACTGTGTAGGTGGTATGCGCCGTTGCGAAGACTTTCTCAATTGCAGGGGCCAATTTTGCGAGTGCATTGCTCAGCAGCTTGATCGCACGGGCCTCGGTGAGAGTCGGTGGGCGCTGCTCGCGGTCGCGGGCTTCTCGGCGAGCCTTCTCCTCGGCCTCTTTTACCTGGGCTTCTGCGGAAATGACTCCAAACTTGGAAAAATATCCGGGAAGTTGTTTGCGTCCCTGGTTTCGCCATTCTCGTTCGATCGTGTCGTATTGAATTCGACCGGCGGTATCTTGCGGGTCACTCGACCTCGCGAAGTAGGTATCACCGAAGATCTTTTTGGCATCTTCAGCGGCCCATGCGCCGCGGTAGTGATGCGTTTCGGCAATTGCAGCAAGCAAGGGATGGCCTTCCCCGCGTTCCCAGAAGGACCGAGCGGCATTGACCGCGATGCGTTGGTATCCCTGCCAATCGAACAGCCCCCGAGCCAAGACTTTGAAGAACACGCTTCGCAATTCCTCGCCGAATGCTTTGCGATCGCGGTCGCTTTTGACCTTCTTCTCAATTTCCGCGTAGGGCCGCTTGACCACAAGAATCAACGGAACGTCAGGAATCTCGCCACGTTTCAGATTGCAATAGAAAATGTGGCCGTCAGAACTGGTTGAGCGATACATTGAGAACTTGTCAGACTTGTCACCCAATTGTTCACCGATCAGAGGATTGCCGTCGTAGAAAAAGTGAGTCAAACCATCTTCCAAAGCTCGGCGGAGCTTCGCCGAACAGCCGCGCAATACCAGACGATTTCCTGAGACCGCATCACACGTGAAGAAATCGTAGATTAGCGGGAACAGCTTTTCGGTCCCTGACACGGGAGTCTCGCTGACGCGGATGACAACGGCTTGCTTTCCAGAAACGGCTGCCACCGCGTTGCCGTGTTCTCGCAAGACGCAGGTGACCGCTGCCTTGAATCCCTCGCCGTACTGACCAACGTCGTCGGGGCCTTTCTCTGAACCCAAGAACAACAGCCGATTCAAGCTGTACTCGGCAGGAGCGGAAATGAGCACATCGTTTTGAATGAGCGTAACCCGAATCTCGCTGACCCGTCCTCTGTTCGCATCGAAGAAGTTCTGCAAAAGATCTCGGGCCACCATTTCCTCAGTCCAATCGACGCCCCATGCCGTCGTCACTGAACTGACCTCAGTGCGGTCGAATTTCAGTCCGTTGATCTTCAGCTTCAAGTTCTTCAAAAAATGCAAGCTGTCATCGGGAGTCATGGCTTTCCACCTTCAGTGCCAAACTGCAACCGTGGCTCCTTGATTTCAGCCATCTTACCTAGCAAGTAGCCGACGTCATCGCCGTCGCGAGAGGTACTTGAAGCTACATCAACCAACCCTGGCCCTGGAGTGCAAACCAATTGTAGCTAAACCCAATCACGGAATGTCACACTTCCGGTGAAACAAATCACGCTTTCTACGCCTGAAACAATTCCGTTGTCCCGTGGTATGCTCTGATTGTGACAAATGCAAAACGTCACGAACGCCAACTTCGGCCCGCTGATCGCGTACCTCGTGCCGGGCGCTACGGCGCTTTGGGGCATCAGCGAATTCGTCCCGTCGCTTCGGACATGGTTCGCCGTCGTGCCGATACAAACACCGACGATCGGCGGCTTCTTATACCTCACGGTCGCGTCCATCGCGTGCGGCATGGTCATCAGTGCCATTCGGTGGGCCGTGGTGGACACATTGCATCGCGTCACCGGCCTCCCGCTGCCGAAGCTGGACTTCTCAAAGCTCGGTCGAAACGTCGAAGCGTTCAACCTTCTCATCGAGATTCATTATCGCCACTATCAATTCTTCAGCGGGATGTTCCTCGCCACGTTGATCGCGTATGGAAGCTACCGGATCAAGCACGGCGGCTTTTGGCCGCCCGGTTGGTTCGATGTTGGTTTCCTTGCGATCGAAGTCATCTTTTTACTGAGCTCTCGCGATACATTACGCAAATATTACGGCCGATCTCAGCAGTTGCTGTGACCTGCAAAGTAGAGCTTGAAGTCGGGATCACGCCGGAGACGGACGTCTCTTGGTCTTTGACGGCTTTCCTTTTCCTGCAATCGAGAGTTCGACTTCAAGCTCGGACCAGAGCCGGCTTAACGGGATGCCGAGAGCTACGGCCAACTTTTGAGCGATGCCAATGCTGATCTGGACTTTGCCGCGTTCGATCGAACTCACGTAGGTTCGGTGGATGCCAGCACGATCCGCGAAGTCTTCTTGCGAGACGCCGATCCCTTCGCGGTGGCGTCGGACGATGGCACCAAACAGCTTCTCAATGATTCTTTCCATGAAAGAAGCGTTGCAAAATGCAGACGATTCGACTACAGATGATTTATCGACAGACTATCGTCTACAGTCTGTCGCCCACGTCTTAAAAAAGGAGAGGTGTGTCATGGCGAACGGTGGAAGTCACAAACCCGAGTCGAAACAAGGATCAAAGCCTGCGGAACAGCCCGCAGCGGAGCAAACCAAGAGCGACAAGAAGTAGTCCGGTGATCTGCGTCGGCTCGACGCTGAGCCTGACCGACACACGAAGTGTCGGGACAGGCTCGCTTTGTTTCTGGAACAGTCCGATGCGCGTCAGTGGTCGTGACGGTCGTAAACGAGAACAGTGAAGTCACCGTCAGGATCAATGAAGACTTCGACCGGCGGATCGAGGTTCTAACAGGTGTTGGTCTTTTCGATCTTCTCAAGAACAGCTTCGATGTTGAGGTACTCCGGTTCGGTATGAAAGACGTCGCGCGCCAGCCTCGCCCATGTCTCGTCTGAAAGTCGCGAGACGGCTTGCTCAACCGACGTCGGCCGCTTCGTCGGGCTGCGAGAAAGCACGTCGTCATGCGCGTCATTCCAAAAGAAATCAGGGCCGAAGGAAAGAACGTAGGTCACGATGACAGAGTGCCAGAAGCCTCGTGAACTCACAACACGTTGCTCGGCGGGGATGATGCACTTCGTTCTTTCAAGAATTCATCCGCGATCTCGTGCCAATCGACTTCGCCCAAGGCCGTGTCCATCAAGTCGGTGAAGAGGGATGTCTGATCCGCAACCGGATTGAGTTCGCCGACAAGCTCGCGCAGCGCGTCGGCAAGCAGATTTCGGATGGCCTCCGCAGTCGTCCAGATTCCGTCAAAGACGAGCGACGAGTCGAGAACAGCGTGGCTTGCCTCAATGGCAAGTGCTCGGCAGCGACGGCACATCTCTTGGTCGTTCGTCAGCCACCAACTCACGGACCAAGTCTCGAAGTTCTTGTTGCCGTGGTAGGGTTCATCTCGCACTTCCATCGCATCAGTAGTCGGAAGGGAGCAGACTGGTGATCGCACCGCCCGGACCATCTTCCATGAACCAGAGTTTTTCCGGTTTTTCCGCCGACTCGAAAACTTGCAGATAATCGAGGCCAGCGTGCTGCACGGCGGAGTCCTGTAAGACGGCAAGACAAGCGAGGATTGTCTCGCGACCGTACATCTCGATCGCAGCCGGAGTCGCGACGAATGGTTTCTCGGCGCTCGGCACGAACATTTCGCACGACGCGGGATCGTCGAGCGGAATCTCCTGCGGCTGAAGAGTCGGGAATGTAGTCACGGTGGCAGAGTTCCACAGCGGCGTTGCCGCGTCAAGCGGTTGCTGATGGGTCGTTCGTAAAAACGCTCTGCATCCAATGCAGAGCGTTTTCCTGAAAAGGGTTGTCCTGGTCGCATTCAGACGGCCAGTTGCATGAGCTTGGCGACTTTCTGGTCGGCCTCGACGCGATCTCCGGCATACCGGAGTTTGACGTTAAGGTGTGTCAGAACATCAACCAAGTTCCAAAGCGTGAAGGGCTTGCCGTCGTGGCCGAGCTGCTTCACTGCCCGCTCGATCGTGTCGCGAGGCAGGCTGTGTAGGCTCAAGAACTTCATGGCTTCGTCGCTGTCTGAAGCCACGGTGGTCGCCATCGCTTTACGGATGGCCGTTGCGAACGAGTCTTTGCGTTCGTCGCGGCGCTCTTGCAACGCTTGAATCATCCGCCGAATTTCCAGCAGCGATTCACGGACGTTGCCCGTGTGCTTGCGAGTGAACTCGACGACGTTCGTGGCGTCCCAAACGATGTGATTCTGGCAGACCTTTTGAAACCAGAACGTCGAAATTCCGAGCGAGCGACGCCCAACCTCCGAGTTCCAAACAAAGAATCCGGGGGCGAACGCCTCTTCGCCAATCTCGATCCAGCCGGCGGGATCAATGAGGAAACAGAACAAGTCCTGCTCCCCGCAATACAACCCCGTCGCACCGGTCATGGCAGTCTGCGGCGGCGAGAACTCGCCGGCGCATTCGGCCACCGTCTCCAGCAGTTCGCTGTTCCACAACCGCGAGTAGGCGGTTCCGTGGATCGAACGAATGCTTGGCCCGGTCGTCAGAATCTGCATCGGTTTTGCTCCGTTCGGGAGCGTCTCTCGCAAGACCGCTCTCGCCGTGTCGGGTGAGAGCCGATTGACGGTCTCCTTGGCGACACCGGACAAGCGGCAGATTTGCAGCAATTCCCGGTCGCTGAGCCGGGATGCGTCCCAATTGGCCTAGCTTATCGGAGAACTGCGGAAAGGCCACTCGTTGTTCCGAACTGCGGGGTTGAATAGGTTGGTTGTCTTCGCGGAAATGTCGCGAACGGTCGC
>CAYSHJ010000967.1:0-3211 GCA_964430385.1 uncultured Planctomycetaceae bacterium | reverse complement strand
AGAGCCCGACGGCGGACTTGACCAGCGTGCCAAGCACCGCATCGAGATCGAAGGCCGAGTTGCTGATCGTCTTGAGCACCTCGGCGGTCGCGGTCTGCTGGGCGAGCGCCTCCGTTACCTCGCGATTGCTCGCCTGCACCTCCTCGAACAGCCGCACATTCTCGATGGCAATGACCGCCTGATCGGCGAAGGTTGTCGAAAGGTCGATCTGCTTTTGGGTGAAGGGCCTAACCTCGAGGCGGCGAATTAGAATGACGCCAATCGCAAGCCCATCTTTAAGCAACGGGACGCCGAGCATGGTCCGGTGGCCAAGTCGTTTCGCGCGAACAAAGGCGTCAGGGAACTCGTCCTTCACCGCCTCGAGGTCACGCACATGGACCGGCTTGCCGTCTCTGACCACGCGGCTGCTGACGAAACTATCGCCGACCTTCCACACCTCAGTCGACGTTGGGATGGGACCATGGTGTGCGGTGACCGACAGAAGGTCGCCGTCTCTGAGGCAGATGACGGAATCGTAAGCGTCGCAGAGCTTCGCGGCGCTCTCGGCAACGGCCGTCAGCACGGGACGAATATCGGTCGGTGACGACGCAATGACGCGCAGGATGTCGCTCGTCGCTGTCTGCTGTTCCAGCGACTCCCTCAACTCGCGGTTGCGGGATTCGATCTCCTCGAACTGCCACACATTCTGGATCGCCATCACCGCCTGATCGGCGAAGGTCTGCACCAGGTCGATCTCACGCTGGCTGAAGGGTTCAGGGCGATCGCGCCCGAGCGAGAAGACGCCGATCACCTCATCGTCGCGGATGAGCGGCACCCCAAGCATCGCTCGATACCCGGCGAGCTTCTGACCTTCCAGATAGAGATAGCCGGGCATTTCGAGGACGTCGGGCACATGCACGATGGACTTTGTTGCGATCGCCTGGCCCGATACCGAGTTCGACCCGGTTATGATGGGGTGCTCGCGCATGTAGACTTTGAACGCTTCCGGCCAGCCGACTTGCTGGTTCACGCGATAGACATCACCATCCCTCAGATGGATGTTGCCGCCGGTCGCCCGGCACAGCTCGATGCTCGACGTGACGAGCGTGTGGAGCACCGAGTCGAGATCGAACGCGGACCGGCTGATCGCCTTGAGCACATCGGCAGTCGCGGTCTGCTGCTGCAGCGCGGTGGTGAGCTCCTGGGTTCTCGCCTGCGCCTCCTCGAACAGCTGCGCGTTCTCGATGGCAATCGCCGCATGCTCGGAAAAGTCGATCAACAGGGAAACTTGCTCGGGCGAGAACGGGCTCACCTCCAGCCGGCGGACCGTCAAGACTCCCAGTGCTTCACCGTTCCGGATCATCGGAACCGACAGTATCGTCCGGTGACCCTGCTTGAGGGCCATCGCCTGGCCGGCCGGAAACTCTTCGCCTTCCGCGGCGAGGTCGTGCACGTGCACCGGCATCAGATCAATCACCGCCCGGCCGGCCGTCCAGTGCCGGTTGAGTGGCCAACTGGCGAACGACACGGGGATCGGGCCGTGGTGGGCGGCGATCTCGAGCGTCTCGCCGTGACGCAGTAGCACAACCGCATCATAGGCTTGGCAGTACCGGGCGGCGCGCTCGGCGATAGCGGCGAGACTCTGCTTGAGATCGCGCGAGGAAGCGGCGATGACCTGCATCACCTCGGCGGCCGCGTGACCGGGCCTACCGGGTTCCGCATCCAAGCGTCCCGCCTTGCGCTCAGTCATCGCGTTAGCCATCCATTGCCTAGGGACGTCGCTCAGCGCCGGGTGCGCCGGATCATAATACTATATTTGATCCTGCTGGGCGTCCCGGCCAATCTCAGAGTTACAGGGGTGCTCGATTGTGGAGACAAATGGCAGCGGCCATTCATGCCGCCGCGGGATCGCACTTGCGTGGCTGCACAGTCCTTTGGTGACTGAAATTGAATAGCCAAAGGACGGCAGATTGCTCGCAATCCGTTTCTTAATCGGGTTCGCGTTTCTGTGAAGGAATCACCAGCACGGATTATCCGATTGCTGCCCCTCAGCCGACTTTGCACCCTCGACTGACGACGTCCGCCTTCGGCTCCTTGATCCCATGATGGTCGCCGTTACGGCGCGCGCACCTCATGTCCCATGCCGGCCCCCTCCCGACATTCGGCGATTGCACAACCACGTCCGCTTTCCGCTCTGATTGACCGTTTGTTCGCCTCGGGCGCGCTCGACCGCTTTCTGTCGCGATTGGCCCAGTCCCACAATGTTCTCTGGTGCCGGAACTTTCCGCAAGACTCCAGCAAGCGGACCATGCCGGGCACCGCATCTCTCGGCCCTTAGGGCCACTCGTTTTGGTTCAGGGATTCCCAGCTCACAACTTCGCGGTCTGACGGCCAGCCCAGCCCGGGGATGTTCTATCTTTGTCCGAGTTAGCGTGTGTCAGCGCACAAACCTTGCGGTGACCCCTCGTAGATCGCGCTCAGCACCGCGGCCGTCGCTCTTTGGACGATCTTGTCTTCGAGAGCTGTGATCGCGAGCGGGCGCTTGCTGCCGTCTTCCTTCGGAATGTAACTCCGCCGGGACGGCAACGCCCGGTATGCTCCACTGTGGATTTTCGAGTGGAGGATCTCGATTTTGCAATCGAGATCCTTCTCGTAGTCCACCCATGTCTCGCCGCCGACACCGGGGGCCGCGTCGCGCCGAGTGGCGTGGAATGCGGTCCTTAGCATCGCCGGGTCGATATGGTGGAGGAGCGAGGTGAACTTCTCCTTCTTCCTTTGCCTTGCGGCCTGCCGTACGCGGTCCAACGCCTGTGACACACGTGCCCGGTCCTGAGCCCGGAGCGTGCTTTGCTGATCCGCGTTTCCCTTGGTCCCCGTCCTTGGCTCCACCGGCTCCGCAGCGGATCGCTCCGCGTTGTTCGTCGGCTTCCCAGCTACTACGACGGAGTCAGACTTCTCGGGTTCGTGCGTCAATGGCTACAACTCCTCGTCTTCCCATTGCGGACCTGCGATGTCCTCCGCAGGCCAAACCCGAGATCTCCCGGTTCCCGGACGAAAAGCTTCTGCACATGCCAGGGTCTTCGACCACGCCGGGTCGGGCGGGTGCTCGCGATAACGCACCCCGTCCGCATTGCCTTCCGCGTTGTCGATCGCGTCGGCACCCAGAAAATTCCAGTTTTCGCGGCTCAATGGCTGGCCTGTGCGCTCCCCTGCCGACGCTTCACCTGCCTCC
>CAYSHJ010000966.1:0-2512 GCA_964430385.1 uncultured Planctomycetaceae bacterium | reverse complement strand
CGTCGACCCCTTGGACCAAATGCCGCGCCAGATTGATGTCGTAGTCTTCCAAGAAGACGACTCGGCCCTGCAACTTCAATTCCTGAGTCGCACGCCACACGCGCTGCAGCACAGCCTTGCCGCTGTCGTCGGCCGGATGCGATTTGCCGGCGAAGATGAACTGCACCGGACGCTGCGAGTCGTTGACCAAATCGGCGAGCATGTTGAACTCGCGCATCACCAGGTCCGCGCGTTTGTACGGCGCGAACCGGCGTGCAAAGCCGATCAGCAACGCGCGCGGGTCAAGTACTTCGCTGAGCGCAACCAACTGCTCCTCGCTGACTCCATTTCGCTTGCCCTGTTCGACCTGCCGTCGCCGCGCGAAGCCGATCAACTGGTTCTTCAACGATTGATGCGTCTCCCACAGCTCGCCGGCGGAGACTTGTTCAAACCCCGTCCAGACGTCCGGTTCACCAGTGCGTAGATGCCAGTTCACGGGCAAAACACGGTCGTACAGCACTCGCATCTGCATGGCCAGCCAGGTTGGCACATGCACGCCGTTGGTGATATGCCCAATCGGGATTTCCTCTTCGCTTTGCCACGGCCATAAGCTGGCCCACATGCGCCGGCTGATCACGCCATGCAGCGACGAGACCGCGTTGGCCTTACGGCTAAGCTTGAACGCCAACACAGTCATACAGAATTCCTCGCCCTGGTTTTGTGGGTTGACGCGGCCCAGCCCCATCAGTGCGTCGTGACTGAGCCCCAGTTTGTCTCCCAACGGACCGACATGCTCTTCGACCAACCCCGCAGGGAAGCGGTCATGCCCGGCCGACACCGGCGTGTGCGTGGTAAAGCAGCAAGTCGCCGCCGTGTCGCGCAGTGCGGCATCGAACGGCAGACCGTCCTCCTGAATCCGTTCTCGAATGATCTCCAGTGGCGCGAACGCGGAGTGTCCTTCGTTCATGTGAATCACGCTGGGTTGAATTCCCAGTGCGGCCAATGCCCTCGCACCGCCGATGCCCAGCATCACCTCCTGCCGGATACGAATGCGAGTGTCGCCGCCGTACAACCGCGCGGTCAGACGTCGATCTTCTTCCGAATTTTCTGGAATGTTGGTGTCGAGCAAGAACAGCCGTACGCGTCCGACATCGGCACGCCACACGCGAGCGAAGATCGCACCGCTCCGCGTATGCACCGAGATCACCACCGGTTTCCCCAAGGGATCAAGCGCCGGTTGCAGCGGCAGCTTGTCCGGATTGATGGTCGTGTATTTCTCTTGCTGCCAGCCGTTTGCATCAAGGTACTGCGAGAAGTATCCCTCGCCGTACAACAAACCGACACCGACCAGCGGAATGCCCAGGTCCGATGCACTCTTCAAATGGTCGCCTGCCAGGATACCTAGGCCGCCGGAGTAAATCGGCATCGACTCGTGCAGTCCGAACTCCGCGGAGAAGTACGCCACCGGCCGATGCAACAGAATGCCGGCTCGTGCGGACCCCCAAGTGTCCGGCGCGGCCATGTACTCTTGCCAGCGCCGGTACGCGTAGTTGATTCGCGAATGCAAATCCAACTCGCGGGCACGACTTTCCAGACGCTCCGGCGAATACTCATCCAGCACAATCACCGGGTTGTGAATCCCAGACCAACGTACTGGCTCAATCGCACGAAACAATTCACTAACGCCCGCCTGCCAACTCCACCACAGATTACTTGCTAGTTCTCGCAGCTTGTCATGCAGCGTCTTCTGCTCGGCCATCAGCAACCATCCTTGTCAGGTTCGAGGAAGTCGATTCTGAGTCAGCTCAACGTTCCAGCCGTTCAGACACCGCTTCGAGGAACAAACTCCTGCCTTGAAATCTGAGAGACTTCCAGCCCCAGCCGGAGTGGCTCACCAATACGTCCAGCCAACGAATCAAGGCTGCGGGAGTATAGCCAACCTCAAACGGCGGTCGAGGGGTACGCCGGTTGCCAAAGGAAGTGCGCGCGTGGAACATGTCGAGTACGTGCGGCGAGCCGCAACGATGTCGCGTGCCCGACGTTCACTTCGCCGCCGCTTGAGCGTTGGCATCGGGTGGCTTTGGCGGATCGAATTGGCGGAGCACTTGAGCGTTCTGGCCATTCCAAACACGCAGCACTCCGTCTTCGCCGCCAGCGACGACGATTTGTTCGTCGCGTGACGCGGCCACGCAGTACATTAAGTCGCTACCGCCGGCGAACGCTCGCGGTTGGCTGCCGTTGGTCGCGTTGTGATAGCGTACGGTCTTGTCGCCACCGCAACTCAAAATGCTGTCACTGACACCCAGGAAGCGAATCGCGGTGACTTGTTTCGCATAGCCGGGGATCGTGCGCGCCTGTTCGCCGGTTTCGACGTTCCAGACCTTGATCGCGTTGTCGGCTCCGGCACTGACGATCAGGCTGTCGTCCGACTTGATCGACACGCCGAGCACGTGATGCGTATGACCTTCAAAAGCCTTCACGAGTTTGCCCGAGGCGAGATCCCACAGCTTGACAAACTTATCCGCCGCACCGG
>CAYSHJ010000965.1:0-1776 GCA_964430385.1 uncultured Planctomycetaceae bacterium | reverse complement strand
CACCTGCTGGCTGTGATTCTCAACCACCTCATGCGGCACGAGCGGCCGGCGTTGGAGCGTGATCTCACCACCCTTTGTCCCCAGCTCCTTGAGCATCCGAGTGCTGTAGAAGATGCCGGCCAGCGCATAGTAATCGGACTGAGCGACCGGATCGAACTTGTGGTCATGGCATCTCGAACAGCCGAGCGTGAGGCCCAGAAACGCCTTTCCGACGGTGTCGATCTGATCGTCAACCATGTCGCTGACCATTTTCTCTTTGTCGGCATCGCCACGATCCCACGCCCCATTCACGAGGAACGTCGTCGCGACCAACCCGTCGGTGTATGGCTCCTTGCCGTTTGGCGCGGGAAGTAGATCGCCCGCGATCTGATGCACGATGAACTGATCGAACGGCAGGTCGTGGTTGAGCGACTCGACCACCCAATCGCGATACCGCCACGCTTCAAGCGGTTCGCACACTGGGTTTCGAGCCTTGGGGTCGCCATCGTGATAGTCGGCGTAGCGGACGACATCGAGCCAGTGCCGAGCCCAGCGCTGTCCATACGCGGGCGATGCGAGCAGCCGATCCACCACGCGATCAAATGCCAGGTCCGATTCGTCGCCAACGAACGCATCGAGTTCTTCTGGAGTCGGCGGGAGTCCCGTCAGATCGAACGTCGACCTTCGTAACCACACGCGCCGATCTGCTGGAAGAGCGGGCGACATCGTGCGAGATTCCAGTTCCGCCAGGATGAATTGGTCAATCGCCTGACGCGGCCACTGGCCGTTCTTGACCGTCGGAGGTGTCGAGTCTTTGACCGACTGAAACGCCCACCAACTCCGCTGCTTCGGAGTGACTTGGAATCCACTCTGCCCTGCCCCATCACCGGCGGCACTCGGCGTTGCTGGTGACTCAGGCCACGGCGCTCCCATCGCCACCCAACGCTTGAGTTTGGCAATGTCCGCCTCCGGAAGCTTTTGTTTCGGCGGCATCTTCGGTTCGTCGAGATATCCGACGGCGCGGATCAGCAAACTCGCGTCCGGCTGGCTGGGTACGACCGCCTTTCCTGTATCGCCGCCCTTGAGGATCGCTTCCCGCGACGTGAGCCGCAGGCCACCTTCCTGCTTCTTGTCGCCATGACAACCAAAGCAATGCTCGACCAAGAGCGGACGAATCTGCTTCTCGAAGAATTCTTCATCGGCATCGGCAGAGCATTCCTTCGTGGCCGCGATCATGAGCACACACAGCATCAGCGCCATCGAACTGCGAACCCAGGCACGCCCTGCGAGCATTCCAACTTTCATGTCCGTAGCCTCCGTCCGACGATTGGACCCGAATCACTTCGATATGCCGCGTCGAGTCTTCGTTTGTATTTTATGCGCGCCATGCGCGCAATACGTAGCCGAGTCGCTCCGCGACTCGGATTGAATCGGCGTCACGGAGCGACGCCGCTACGTTGCGGGCGAAGCCCGCGTTAGGACTTTGGATTTGGCGGACCGACATCCAAAGCCACCAGGACGCGGGCGATTTCTTGTTCGAGTGTGGCCAGCATTTCGGTCGTGCCGTCAAACGACTCGGCGCGGCCGAGGTTTTCGAGGGCCAACGCCACTTGGGCGAGCGGCTCGGCTCCGAAGTACGTGACGGAGCCTTTCAGCGTGTGCGCGGAGCGTCGCAGCAGTTTGGAGTCGCGGGATTCGACCGCGCGGCGAATGTCGGCCAGCAGCAGCGGGGTTTGCGCTTTCATCAACTCCGAGAACTCGCACAGCACTTCAGACCCATCGCCGAGACACGCTTTC
>CAYSHJ010000964.1:0-8359 GCA_964430385.1 uncultured Planctomycetaceae bacterium | reverse complement strand
TGCGAGCGAAGGTATTGGATTCGACTTCGGCTTGGCGGGTGTGGCAGGCGGTGCGGGCGGCGAAGCGCTGGCTGCAAAATCGTCGCGTGACGGATTCTGATTTCTATGCGCCGAAGCCGCGAAGACTTGGGTCCAGAAGCGCTGGCCATCGGACGCTGTTCCCAGTCCGACACCAATCTCCTGAAAGCCTGAACCGAGGAGATTGGCTTGATGTCCGGACGACTGCATCCACATGGCAATGGTTTCTTCTGGGGTGCGGCTTCCCCAAGCACAGTTCTCGCCGCCGGCCAGGGAGCCATAGCCAGAAGCCGCCAATCGTTGGTCAAAGGAGACGCCGTCCAACGTGTGATCCATCCGATTCTGACGGGCCATGTTCGCCGAATGCTCGCGTGCCAATTTCATCAGCGTCGCGTTCGGTTTGAACGCCGGCAGATTCACCTTGCGACGTTCGGCGTTCGTCAGCTCGATCAGCCGCTTCTCGTCAGCGGAGAGATCAGCCGTGGTCTTTGCTGACGCAACTTTGGGACGATCCTCGGAAGCGGACGAGGGTGATCTGCTGGTCAGTTCCGTTTTCGGACAGCTCTTAGTCCGGAAGGTGCCAGCAGGGGAAGCGGGTGATTTGCTGGTCGGTTCCGTCTGTGCGTTCGCGGCCGAAACCATCAAACCGAGCGACAGCGTCGCCATCAGTTTCGTGAATCTCGTGGTCATGGGAATGTTCCAGGGCAAGAGGTTGGGAAACTCGGCTCACGTTTGAGCCGGGTCTACCGGTATGTGCCCATTCCCAAGCGGCGGCGACACGCAATTTCGAGATTCTTGAAAAAACTTTGGGAGTGCTCCGCCAAGCCGGAGCACTCCCAAAAAGCTAATCCGCCGAGTCGCGTTCCCATTTCAGGCGGACGAGCTCCAGCTTTCGCTGGACTTTGCGAATCGTCCATTCGAGCAGAGTCGAAATCTCGTCTGTCGAATGACCGAACAGTTTGAGCACGACGACTTCGCGCAGCTCCGGCTCCAAGCCGTTGAGCAATTCTTCGCAATGCAGGTCGAACTCGACCGCTGGGATATGAGCGGCGAGTTCGTCCAGGCGATTTCCGCCAAACTCGCCCTCAGAAAGCGCGAACGCCGCCTCGCCGAGCACCTGGCCGCCGCCCCGCTTCGCCGCACGCTCGCGCCGCAACTGCTTCGTCGCCTTGCGAACCGTGAAGACTCCCAGCAAGTTCCACAAGTTTTCGCGGTGTAACTCCCCTTCGACGGCCCCGTCGTTCGCCTGTTGGCAGAAGCTCATGAAAGCACTGAGCGCCGCGTCCTCGGCGTCGGCGACTCGCTGCGGACGATTCGCCAGCGTCGTCCGCGCGAGACCCACCAACCTCGGAAAGAAATGCTCCCACAGCCGCCGCGCGCCGGATTCTTCCCCCGCCCGCATCTGAAGAAACGCGATCGTCACCGACGCCTGTGAATCGCAGGATTCCGGTCGCGGAGAATCGTGCGAGGCCATGCTCATCAGGTGTCCCTGCATTCTGAGGTTCATTGCACCGAACATATTACGCACGAAGATGTTG
Organism: uncultured Planctomycetaceae bacterium; assembly: GCA_964430385.1. GTDB lineage: Bacteria > Planctomycetota > Planctomycetia > Planctomycetales > Planctomycetaceae > CAYSHJ01. The sequence continues at coordinate 6,803 of CAYSHJ010000964.1, read as the reverse complement.
TGCAGCGACAACTCCCAGCCGTTCAGCAATCTCTCGCAATGCACGTCAAAGCCTGGGCTTCTGAAGCTCGTCACGGGCGTCGGTATGCTGGCATAAAATATGTTCGTTTCCCGAAATCCTTGGCGATCCAGTCACGAAAACTGCGGTCGACCGTAGTGTATAACGAAGGGAATTCAAATTTTCCCCACGCCGACGTGGGAATTGGCGTAAACCATGGGACGAAATGACGGGAAGGAGTCTGGGTCGGTCGCGTCCGCGGTCGCCTCAAGGAGGAGAGAGAATGCTCGTACTCAGTCGCAAAGTCGGTGAGTCAATTCGGATCGCGGAAAATATCGAGGTCACCGTGGTTGAAGTCCGTCACGGAAAAGTGAAGTTGGGCATCCGGTGTCCTGTCGAGGTTCCGATCCTGCGTCGGGAAGTCTATGATCGCGGAACCACGGACGAACGGACATCGCTGAACAGACTGGCTGAATCGGTCGGAGGTTAGAGGTGCGTCGCTGTCCGGTATTTCTGAAAGGCGACGATGCCCGCGCTGTTTTTGACCGAAGACGACGTCCGTGAATTGCTCGACATTCCCACGGCTCTCGACGTCGTCGAGGAACTCTTTCGCCAATTGGCCGACGGACGAGCGAGGAACATCCCGCGAGCCCGCGTCACGGCCGGCAAGACGATGCTGCACACGATGTCAGGCATGTGCGAATACCTCGGCATCGGAGGCTGGAAGGCGTATGCGACGACGCGCGAACACTCTCAGTTCTTGGTGGGACTTTACGACCTCGCGACGGGCGCGATGCAGGCGTTGATCGAAGCGGACTATCTCGGCCAGTTGCGCACCGGTGCGGCCAGCGGCGTGGCGACCGAGTTCATGGCTCGACCGGATGCCAAGGTCGTCGGGCTCTTCGGAGCCGGTCGGCAAGCGCGCACGCAATTGAAGGCCGTCTGTGCCGTGCGGCGGATCGAGCGCGTCGAAGTTTATTGTCGTGATGCCGCTCGACGCGTCGCGTTCGCCGCCGAGATGTCGGAATTCTGCGCGACCAAGGTTGTCGCGGCTCGCGTTCCGGACGAAGTCGCCGCCGAAAAGGACATCGTCATCTGCGCGACAACTAGCAAGGCCCCGCTGTTCGACGGTCGCGTGCTCGACGAAGGCACGCATCTGAACGTGATCGGCTCGAACTTTTTGACGAGGGCCGAAATCGATGTCACCACCATCCAGCGTGCCGACAGCATCATCTGCGACAGCCGCGATCAATGCCGGCTGGAAGCCGGCGATTTCGTGCCCGCGATCGAAGCCGGCGTGACCGATTGGCCGTTGCTGCACGAATTGGCTGATGTCATTTCGGGCCGCCAGACAGGCCGAGCGCTGCCAGAAAACATCACGCTCTTCAAGTCTGTCGGCCTCGCCGTCGAAGACGTCGCGCTCGGAGCTAAATTGCTGGAGTTGGCTCGGCAAGAAGGACTCGGAAAGCCGTTGCCGTTTTGATGTCCCTGACTCAGCCCCGCCCCGCTATTCGAAGAATTCGCGTACTCGAACTGAGAATCCGGGCAGCACGCTGGGCAGTTTGAACAGATCGTCGCCCGAGAGTCGACTGGGCGCGGCGTCGGGCGTGTAGACCAGCACGAACTCGTCTTTGGGTTCGACCACGCAGACGACGAGCACTCCGGCGTCGAGGTATTCGGCGACTTTCGCTTGCAGCGTCGACCAGCGGTCGTCGGGAGAACGGACTTCAAAGGCCAACTCCGGCGCAACCGCGAGGTAATCGCGTTTGGGGCGCGACCGCTTGGGCAAACGCTTATAGCTGCAAAAAGCGACGTCTGGGCCACGAACACTGTCGGGATTACGTTCCGTGATGACGCCGCTATCGTTCGAGAAGACCCAACCAAGTTGGTGCTTCTTCACAAAGGTCGTGATCAACCAACTGACGTTGTTGCAAACCAGACCGTGCAGCGGCTTCGGGATATTCATGCGGACGATCTTTCCTCGCACGAGTTCGGAGGGGTAGCCAAGGTCGGGCAGTGCGCCGTATTCCTCGGCGGTCAGCAATCGAGATCGTGTGGCGACGGCAGGCATCAGAATCTCCAGAGGCAAAGGCTTCTTCGGTCAGCAACCAGGCGTCAACGTTGTATCGCTACGACTTGCCCGCGATCAACAGGTCAAGTTCTTGCTTCAATCGCGGCAGGATTTCCGAATACGGATATGCTCCCAGCGACTCGGGTCCACGTTTGAGATTCACATGCGTCGGGCCACACCAGAGGCCAAGGTCTGCGTCGTCGGTTTCGCCGGGACCGTTCACTCGGCAGCCCATGACCGCGATCGTGACGGCATGCTCTTTCGCGTACGCCGTCATCTCTTGGACTTGCTGTGCCAACTCGACGAATGCTTCATTCTCGACCCGCGAGCAGCTCGGACAACTGATGATGTTGAGCTGTTTGCCGCCGAAGTCGACGACAGAACGGACTCGGCCGGCGGCGATGTCGGCGAGGATTTGTCGGCCAACGGTGATCTCCTCTCCTTTGCGGCTGTTGGGCACGGTCAGCGAAACGCGGATCGTGTCGCCGACGCCACGGCTGATGAGTTGCTCAAACGCGATGCGGGTCTTGATGATCCCGTCCGGTGGCAGGCCGGCTTCGGTCACACCCAAATGCAGTGGCACGTCAGGCCGTTTCTCGGCGAAGCGGCGATTGACCTCGATGACTTTCTTCGGATCGCTGTCTTTCAGCGAAACGCAGTATCGCGTGAAGCCGATCGAATCGAGAAAGTCGCAGTGCTCCCAAGCGCTGTCCAACATCGGTGTGATCGAGTCAGCCGGATCGAATTTCGCTTTCTGGTCCGGATCGACGCTGCCGCAGTTCACGCCGACGCGGATCGCGCAGTCATGCTCTTTCGCCACCGCGGCCAAGTACTGCACTTTCTCTTGCCACGGCTTCTCGCGTTCGTGGTGGTAAAGGTGTCCTGGGTTGTAGCGAATCTTGTCGACGTGCGGTGCGACAAGTTCGGCCAGACGGTAATTCTCCTGCAAATCGACGGAGAGGTTCACGGTCGTCTGCCGGCGAATCTCGGCGAGGGCTTCGGCGTCCTTCTTACTGTCGACGGCGATACGGATCACATCCGCTCCGGCCGCCGCGATGTCTAGGACTTGTTGGACCGTGGCATCAATGTTCGTCGTGTGCGTCGCGGTCATGCTCTGCACGGCGACGGAATGACCTTTTCCAATCGTGACCGAGCCGATCCGCACGGCTCGGGTAGGATTTCGAGGCAAGTCCACGAGGAACTCCTTTGTTGGGGGTGGGATCGTCGGATTCTAGCAGAGGCAGGAGATTTGTCAGTTGCTGGTTGCTAGTTGTTAGTGACCGGAGCGACGTGTGGCGTCTCGACAAAAAAAACTAGCAACTTTCAACTAGCAACTCTCACCACTCCCCGTTGCCGCTCTCTCCGTGGTGTGCCAGAATGTGTCACGTGTTCGGCCGCAGTTTGGCCGTTCTTGAAGGAAGCCGTACATGCCTCACCGCCGATTGGCACTGCCGAGTCAAGTCGCACAGCGCTCATCGTGCGTCAGAGCTGTCGTTGGTGGGACGTGCTTCGCTTTGCCGGCGATGTTGATGTTGATGTTGATGTTGTCAGCGTGGTTATGTGCGGAGGATGCTCGGCCGAAGATGGAAAATGAGCCATACCCGCAGTCGGCGAAGATCGCTCGCGATCGTCGAGCGGAGGCGATCTTCGAATCCGTGAGGTCGCAGCTCGCGAAAGGGGATCACGCCGCCGCGATCGCCGGACTGCAGACGCTGCTGGACGGACCGAACGGATTCACGGCGGCGGGAGCAAACGGGCGGAGTGTGCTCGACGAGGCGAATCGGTTGCTGGCCGAGATGCCGCCCACGGCGAGAGCGTTGTACGAACGAGTTCACGGCCCGGAAGCGGAACGCTTGTGGCGTGAGGCTCGTCGCGGCGGTCAGCCGGAGAAGTTGCGCGAGGTCGTGATGCGATTCGGCCAAACGGTTGCCGGCTGGCGTGCGCTCAGCGACATCGCTCAGCGACACTTCGATCGGAGCGCGTGGCCATTGGCGACGGCGGCCAGCGAGACATTGTCTCGTCATCCGCACTCGGCCGTGATGAAAGAGTCTGGTTGGATCGCGCGTTGGGTGCTCGCGCTCGAGCGGGAAGAACGGCCGGCGAACTCGACTGAAGTCTCCACGGCGCGAGCGGTGCTTGTGCGGCACAAGACTCGATTGGAAAAGTCACCTGCCCCGCCGCAGTCGACGACGGCGAACATGGCGGCTTGGCTGGAGCAGCAGCTAGACGTGGGACGGATTGGCAATCCGCCCTACGCGATCGCGGACGGTCCTGCGACAAAGGAAGTCTGGCAATTCTCCACAGGCGCGGATGATGAGCCGCTGTCGTGGCTGAGTGAAATCCTTGCCGTCTGGCGTGACTACGACGTGTTGGCGTTGCCGAGTCCGCAGCCTCTGGTCATCGGCGATGTGGTGGTCGCGCGGTTCGTGCATCCTTCAAAAGTGGTCGCCGTGGATGTGCGGCAAGCGCGCCTGTTGTGGGAGAAGACGGGAGCGACACAGCTTGGTTCGACAGCGACGGATTTGCAGCGGCATCCGGGGATTCGCGGATTGTTGCTCGACGAGATACAGCGGCAGTGGTTTGGCGATTCGGTGCATGGGAAGCTGACAACCGATGGCCGGCGGTTGTTTCTCGTGCAAGACGCGGACGAATTGGACTTGAAGCCGGGATCGGGGACTCGGCTGCGGAATCATCTGGAGTGCTGGGATCTCGCGACGGGTGCACGGCTGTGGCGCGTGGGCACGGCGAATCAAGAACCGCCCGCCGAGCTTCAAGGCGTGTACTTCTTGGGGCCACCCTTGGCGAGCGACGGCTGGCTGTATGTCGTCGGACAGCGTGAGACGATGGTCGCGCTGTGGGCCTTGCGAGCCGACGATGGGCAGCCGAGTTGGTTTCTGCCGTTGGCCGAAACGGATCGGCAGCAGTTCAAGGAATCTGATTGGCGACACATCGCGTGTCCGGTGACATGGTCCGCCGGGCGATTGGTCTGTCCAACCGGAACCGGCTGTTTGATCGCGGTCGATCCGGTGACGCGGTCGCTGGCGTGGAATGTTCGCTTCGAGCGTGACGACATCTCATCGGCAACCGGCTTCACGGCGGCTGATCGCGATCGCCCGTTTCCATCTCGCTGGTGGGAGTCGTGGCGGGAGGTCTTCTTGCGCGAGTCATCTTCCGTGCTACTCGTCGCGACGCCGGAATCGCGTTCGTTGCGCGGACTCGACGCGCGAACGGGCGAGGTTCGTTGGCGTGTGCCGTTTGATGAACCGCTGTTCGCGACGGCCAGCGGCGAGTCCCCGGTGCTCGTATTTCAACGACACGATGCCACGGCGATTGAGCCAGCCACCGGCCGCGTTTTGTGGCGAACTCCGCACCCTTCGCCGTCGGGACCGGGAGAATGGTTGATCAGCGGCGATCTTGAAAGTGCGGCAGGTCGGCACGCTCGTCGTTTTCTCTCTCCGTTGCAAGACGGCGGCTGGACTGTGATCGACACCAGCAACGGTGCGTTGAGTCGCTCGCCCTCGTTTTCTGAATCGGCAATGGGGCGACTCGCGCGAGCCGGTGATCGCTGGGTGGCGTTGTCTCCGCGCGCGCTGCGAGTCTTTGATTCGATCGCGACGAGAGAACGTACTCTGGCCGATCGATTGCGAACAAATCCCGATGACGCTGCGAGTCGCTTGGAACTCGCGAGGATTTCGCGACGAGCGAACAATTGGGCGAAGGCCGAGGAGTTGCTGCGTCCGTTGCTTGATGAACCGACCCGGGTGGACGAGGCTCGCGCCGAGTTGCGGCAGACTTGGCTTGCCCGAATCGACGCGGAACCGTCGGAAGGTGCGAAGCTCGCTAAGGAGTTGTTGTCGTTGTCTCGCGACGTCGGCGAACAAATCGCGGCACGGCACACGCTGCTTGTCGCCGCTCGACGCAGTGGCGCGCTCGTTGAAGCTTTGCGCGGAGCAATCGAGTTGCTCGATTTGCATCCGGCGGACGAGTTGACGGTTGTCGATCGCGATCCGAGTTTGTCCGATCCGCTCTCGTTGCCCGGTCCCGTCTCGTCGCCGGGGAGAAGGTTAGAGAGAGGGGCTGCGGAGCGCTCCTTGCGGCGTGATCGCTGGCTGCAAGGCTTTATCGTTGATCTCTTCGCTCAAGCAGATGCGGCGAATGGGAAGCCCGGCACCCTGACCCTCTTCCCGGAGAGACGAGGGAACCAGACAAAGACCGAGGAGCAGACCAAAAGTGTGGACCAGACAACGCGCCAGCAACTCGAAAGCGTGCTGGCCGAGCGGCAACAGCGTGCGATTGACAGTCTCGATGCGTTTGCTCTGCCGCAATTGGCGGAACAGCTTTCATGTCTACCGATCGGACGCGCGATCCGATTGCAGTTGTCAGGCCGCACGGGCGTCGGTGTGGGATTCTTGCGGACGGAAATCGCGCTGCGAGAGATCGCGAACGGCAGTGATCGAGTCGCGGCGGCTGAGGCGTGGTATCGGTTGGCGCTGTTGCACGAGTTCCGCAGCGAGCCGCTCGATGCGGCCGACTGCTATCGCGAGCTGCGAGATCGCTTCGCCGACGTGAAGCTCCCGGACGGTCGTTCGTCGGTGGAGTGGCTGACCGACGTCATGCCGGACTCGGCGATCGGCCGCTCGCTGGAGAATGGGCCAGCGGACCCGTGGCCACAACGCGAACCCGACATCTCGCGACTGCCGGAGCCGCACAACGACACCTTCACCATTTACTTCCA
>CAYSHJ010000963.1:0-2357 GCA_964430385.1 uncultured Planctomycetaceae bacterium | reverse complement strand
TGGAGCGACACCGAAAACGTCGTCTGGAAAACTCCGGTGCCGGGTCGCGGGCATGCGTCGCCCATCGTTGTCGGTGATCGAGTGTTTCTCGCAACGGCCGACACGTCACCACAGGTGCAGTCGGTGCTGGCCTTCGACCGCAAGACCGGCAAACAGCGCTGGAAAACCGACATCAGTAAAGGGGGTTTCCCGGCCAAGAACCATCAGAAGAACACGGAAGCGACGCCGACCATCGCATGCGACGGCGAGCGATTGTTCGCGACTTTCTTTCATCACGAAACGGTGCAAGCGACCGCGCTCGACCTTGACGGCCAGCGGGTCTGGCAGCAAACCGTCGGGCCGTTTAATCCGCGAATGTTCCAATACGGTTACGCTCCGTCACCCACGCTGTATCGCGACACGGTGATCATCTCCGCCGAGTACGACGGCGAGAGCGCGCTGACGGCACTGGATCGCCAGACGGGAAAACAAGTGTGGCGCACGCCTCGTCCCCACAGCATTACGTTCTCAACTCCCGTCGTCGCGCACGTCGCGGGCAAAGACCAGTTGCTCATCAGCGGTGTCAATCAGGTGGCCAGCTACGACCCGAGCAACGGTGCCAAGCTCTGGACGACGCCCGGCACCACGGCCGCCACGTGCGGCACGATGGTCTGGGATGGCGACATCGTCTTCGCCAGCGGCGGCTACCCCAAGCCTGAGACGCTGGCGGTGAAAGCCGACGGCAGCGGCACGGTGCTCTGGAAGAATCAACAGAAATGCTACGAGCAGTCGATGCTGACGCACGATGGTTTCGTCTACGCTCTGAATGACGGCGGCGTCCTGTTTTGCTGGCGAGCGAACGATGGGAAGGAAATGTGGAGCAAGCGACTGCAAGGCCCGGTCAGTTCCTCGCCGGTCCTGGCCGGAGGTCACATCTATCAAGCCAACGAACTCGGCAAGTGGTACGTCTTCAAGCCGAACCCCAAGCAGTTTGAACTCGTCGCCGAGAACCAATTGGGCGACGAAGCGTTTCCCAGCCCGGCGATCGTTGGCGGACAAATCTTCATCCGCACGGCCAGTCGTTCCGGCGGCAAGCGGCAGGAGTTTCTGTACTGCCTTGGAAAGTAGGAACCTGTCCAAGAACAAGATCGTTTTGATCAGCCGGAACGCGCTAGCGTCCGGTTCAGTTGGAGACGCACAAACCGGACGCTAGCGCGTTCCGGCTGATTTCAGACAAATCAGGTTGTTGTTCTTGGACAGGTTCTAGGTTTCGAAAGCGCGACATGCGAATCCAGTCTCTCGAAGTGTTCGTCCTTGGCGACGGGCCGGAGATCGATCCGGACAAAGGGGGCGTCGAGCCGCTGGCTTGCCTGTGTGTTCACACAGACGGCGGGCCGGTCGGGCTATCGGAAGTCTTTCGCGTGCCGCCGGGCGTCGTGCAAGCGACGGTCGGAGGGCGCGAAACACTTTTTGGCCACCTACTCATCGGCCAGGAGGTCACGCATCCCGAACGCATCTGGCAGCACCTGTGGGACGCCTGCATGCACAGCAACCGCCGCGGTTGGGAGATCATGATCCTCGGCGCGCTGGATGTCGCGGTGTGGGACATTTACGGGCAAATGCTGGGCCAGCCAGTCTGGCGATTGCTGGGCGGCGTGCAACGTGGACCGTTCCAAACGCACGCCGAGACTCTGCGGACGCACGTGACTCCGTACTGCACGATCGTCTCGGATGTTTGGGGCGGTCAGCCGATGATCGCACAGCAAACGGCGCGGGCTGAGAAGTTAGCGGCGCTCGGATACCGAGCGTTCAAGGTCGAGCCCATGATGTCAACGCCGCGCGACGTCATCGAAATGGCTCGTTCGGTCCGGCGAGCGATTGGTCCCAAGCCAACGTTGATGGTCGACGTCGGTTACCTGTTCAACGACGTGCCGACAGCCGTCCGCGTGTGCCGCGAGTTGGAGGAACTCGACGTCTTCTTCTTTGAGACACCATTTCCTGTCGACACGCCTGAGCCGTATGCTCGGCTGGCCGAGCAGACCCGCATCCCGTTGGCGATGGGTGAGCACGGAGTCACGCGCTGGGAATTCCTGGACATGCTGGACCGTGGGCGAGTCAGCGTTGTGCAGCCGTATATGACGACCTGCGGCGGGCTGACCGAAGCCAAACGCATCGTCGAGTTGGCGCTGGCGCGGGGAGCGATCGTCTGTCCTGGAAACTGGTCGACGCAGATGCTTGGCGCCGCGACGCTGCATCTCGCGGCCTACTCGCCGATCTCGCAGTTCATCGAATTCGCTCCGGCCGAGGTCTACGACTCGCCGCTGCGAAAAGAATTACAGGAGGCCGGTTTCCCCGTGCGTGATGGACTGATTTCGCTC
>CAYSHJ010000962.1:0-5062 GCA_964430385.1 uncultured Planctomycetaceae bacterium | reverse complement strand
TCGCAACTCCGCGCGATGCAGCACGAGGGCGAGCAGGCTTCCACCGAAGCCGCCTCCCACGATCGCGACATCGACCGACAAAGCACTCATGACGCGGCTTCCTTCACGCCGCACGAGCACTCGATCGGCGACGGCACGGATTGTGACAAGTTCATCGACCGCAATCGCTCGATGCGCGCCGACGCACATGCGGTGCATTCGGCGAATTGTTCCACATCCCACAGATCGGCGAACACACGGCCACGCTGCCCAGCGATTCCCGCGTCCAGCACTCGTTCGAGCGACGTCAGCTGCGGTGGCGAGAACCAACCGTCCGCTTGCCACCGATCCATCAGGCCGTTGCCGGCGCGAGTCGGAATCACGCTGACACACGTCGCGCCGCAATCAAACGCGAACTCGATGGACCGCAACGCCCAGTCGATCCCTTCCGACTCTGACAAGAACGGCGGCCGAAGCAACACGAACGCTCGCACGTCGATGTCGCGGTCGACCAGAAACCGCGTCGCACGAGCGAAGTCGTCGGTCGTCATGCGTTTGTTGAGTCGCGGCAGTACGTCGGGATGAATCGTCTCCAAGCCCATCGCGACTTCCAATTGAACGGAACGGGGTCGGGAGTCTTTTTCTGAGCGGCTTGCCGTAAGTGATTGAATGCCGAAGGACGTTGAGCCGCTCAGAAAAAAACTCCCGACCCCTTCGCATGACGAGACGAGCAGGTCGCGAAATCGGACGCAGCGGTCGTCGACCAGACGGGGATGATTCTCCACGATCACCCGCTCAAACATTCGCACACGATCGACAATCGCCGGCCAGTCATCCGGCGGAATGGCCTGAGCATCAAAGAAGTTCCCGCTGTTGTAGAGCTTCACGACGCTCGCTGACGGCAACCGTTGCAGCGCGGCCGCGATCTGCCGAGGAATCGCTCCGTTCGGAGTCCACTCGTCGAGCGTCTGCCGCCACAGGTCGCAGAACACGCAGCGAAACGGGCATTCGCGATTCGCCAAGAAAATTGTCGCGACGTCGAGCACTCGCCCGTCCGCTTGCAGTTCCGGCTCAACGAACGCGGCGATCGGCTGCTCAACGTCGATCGCCGACTTCGCGCCGCGCGCGGCAAGCACGTCGTGATCCGTCAGCAATGGCCAGTCGCCTGCCAACACGCATGGTCCTTTCAAGCCGCCAGCAACTTATCCCACATGCCGCAGGAAGCTGACGCGGCCGGTGGGCACCCATTCGACCACGAACAGGTTTCCGAGCTTGTCGAAGCAGGCATCGTGCGGGTGAATGAACTTGCCGGTTTGCCACAACGCCGTGTTGCCGCGCACCGGGAACTTGCCGTCGCCGAGCACTTGCTTCGTCCACTCGGGGTCGTAGCCCAGATGCGTGATGACCTTGTTGTTCGTGTCGAACAGTGTGACGCGAGCGTGTAGATCCGGCACCAGCAGCACGTCGCCCCGAATGTCGAAGTGCGCCGGAAAGCTGACGGGCGAGTTCAACGCGGCGACATCGGAGGTCATGCCAGGATTGCCGTCTTTGTCTTGGGTCAGGAAGCCAATGTGCTTGCCGTCGAGCGTGAAGTATTGCAGTCGGGCATTCGCTCGGTCGGCCACGACGAGTGCCGGTTGCCGGCCGGGACGATCGTCGAGCCATTGACCGTGCGGAGTCGACATCTGGCCCGGTTCCTTGCCGGCTCCGCCCCACGTGCGAACCCACTTGGCGTCCTCGTCATATTGATGGATGTAGTGGGAGCCATAACCATCGCCGATGTAAAACCCGCCGTCCGGAGCGAACGCGATGTTCGTCGGGGCATAGCGGACTTTCTCGTCGTTGTAGACGCCCGGTTCGTCGGGACGCCGTTTGCGCCAAATCACGTCGCCCTTGAGTGTCGTCTTGGCGACGATGCCATTCTTGGTGTCGCAGAGATACAGAAATTCCTCGCCGCTTTCTTGGCGGATGTCGATGCCGTGCCCGCCACCGTGATACTCCTTGCCGAACGACCGGACGAACTTGCCGCGCGCGTCGAACACGGCGATCGCGTCCATCGGCTGCGGCGCATGCGAACGATGCTTGATGTAGATCAACCCCGCCTCGTCGATCGCCACGCCATGTGTCTCGCCCCACTGGATATGATCGGGCACCTCGCCCCAACTGTGCGAGACGACTTCGTATTGAAACGCGCCCGCGCCAAGCAGCGGAGCCTTCGTCCCGGCCTTGTCCGACGCATGCAGAATCAACGGACTGACACTTGCCGCGGCCGCGGCCACGCCGGTTGTCATCAGGAACTCCCTGCGTGACGTTGGATGCAATTCATTGCCATCTCCGGACGAGTGCTTTGGTTGATTGGCCATGATGAGTTCCTTCCGCACAAACGCGAAATAATCATCGTCGCGGGCGCAAGCATATCTCTGGCGACAACCCGCCGAAAGCCGCCTCATCAAACATCATCGCCTGATCGCGTTCATACAGACTTGGCCAGTCGCAGACACGGCATTTCGACGAACCTGTAGAACGCGATGGCAGCAGCCAAGCTCAACAGGTAGGACGCCAGCATTCCCACCAGCGCGAGGCGCGGTGAGTCCGCCAAGTAGACCGAGCCAATCGCGTTCACGATCAGGCTGACCGGGAAGTGGACTAAGAACAGGCTGTAGGAAATTCGCCCCAGGAACGCGCACCAGCGGCTGGAGGGCCAAGTCTCCAGCCAGCCCCACACGATTCCGGCATGGATGAGCAATCCTGTGCCGAGAGCCACCCACATTCGTTCTCTTCCAGGCGGCATCGCGGACAGGGTCACCGCTCCCACGTAGACCCACCACGACCACGCCTTCGCGTTGCCAGCGCGCACCCACTGGATGAGCACGCCCACGAAAAACGTCCCGAAGTAATAGTGACCCCAGGCTTCCCAGCGTCGGTCGATCCCGAATACGAACAGCGACACGAGAGCCAGCAGCCAACACAATAGATGCCTCAGTCCGTTCCCGGATACTCGGCTTTTCGGCCCTGATAACCTCGCGACCCAGCGTGAGGCCCACGTCAAAAACAACAACAGCAAGCTAAGCTGAAAGTCGATCCCGAGATACCAAATCCCGGCTGACAGGCTCTCGTAGCCCAGTACGTCGTGCAGGAAGAACAAATGCGCGACGAGCTGTGGCAACGTCGGGAAAGCCGACAGAGAATCGTGCTCCATCCAGCGGCGACCAAACGCCGAGGCGGCGATCACCAAGACCAACACGGCCAGATACGGCAACCCCAGCCGCAGATATCTCCGCAGGGCGAATCGAGCCGCCTCGCGCCCACCGAACTCACCCAACTGGCCAATGTTCTGCGCCGTGACAAAACCGCCTACGACAAAAAACGCGGCGACGATCATTCGGCCGTAGAGGTAAAAGAAATCGATGCTCACGGGAGCCAACTCGTAGGCGATGTCCGAGAGTGGGCCGTAAAAGGCCAAATGATGCCACACGATGACATTGGACGCGAACGCCCGCAGCACGTCCACGAAAGGTAAACGAGATGATCCTTCTCGACGCGGTCGGGAGATCGGAATCACGTCAGCCATGAGCCATTCGAATCTTTCTCTTGCCACCGGACACGAGCCGGTGACGACCTCGACCCACCGACCGACCTCGCAACATATCGCAGTTTCCAGCGGCAGATTAGGAACACCGTGACCGCGTGGGAATCGTCGCCGGCTGGCAGTGAGCCCCATACGAAAAAGCTATTAGCCGGTGGTCGAGCGGAGCGACACCACCGGTTCCGAGCACGCAACCAAATTGCATCCCGGAGGCATGCCAGCGCGTTGGGCGATACCAACGCGCTGTGATCCCTGCCGGAGTCAAACCGATTGTCGCGGCTGTGAACCTCCGTTGGGACTGGCTACGATAGGACGCGATTCGTGGACCGGCTGTCTCTCCTCGCTGTGTCCGTGTTGTCCTCGCTCAAGAGGGGCGCAGGCGTCCTGCACGGTGGCGTCTTATGAGCTTTTCGTCCGATCGCCCCGATGCACTACGCGCCTGAATCCTCGCGAGAGTTTCTACCCGATGCCGCCGACACGTTGTCGAGAGACCTCGCGGCCCGCAGCTTCCATTATCGCTCGGCTCCGATCTACTTGCTCACCGCGATTGTGGGCGTGCTGTTGTTGGCTGACGTTGCCCTGAGCGTCGTGGGCACCTCAGCCATTGAGCCAGCCATGGGGCGGATTGCCGATCCGTCCTCCAGTCCTGCCGTAGCCGACACTTGGTCAAAACTGTTCGCTGCCAGAACCGTCTTCGGTTTTCGGCTCGCCTTGCTGGCGGCCATCTTGGGCGGCGCTCGAATTCTGTATCAGACGCTGGATGGATTACTCTCTGGACGAATTGGAGCGGACCTGGCGTTGACGATCGCGTGTCTCGCGGCCATCGTTTTGGGCGAGCATACGACCGCCGCGTTAGTCGTGTTCATCGCGCTCTGCGGCGAGAGCATTGAAGGTTACACGGTCGATCAAGCTCAGCGGGCAATCCGCCGCATCTTTCAATTGTGCCCGCGCACGGCGCGAGTGTTGGTTGGCGACAACGAGCAAGAGATTCCCGTCGAACAGGTCGTCGCGGGGGATTCGCTGGTGGTTCGACCCGGCGAACGGATGCCGGTCGACGGAGTGGTTGCGGCCGGTCAGTCGGCGGTTGATCAAAGTGCTCTGACGGGCGAGAGCGTGCCGATCGACAAGGCTTCGGGAGACAAAGTCTTCGCCGGGACACTGAACCAATTCGGCGCGTTGCGGATCACGGCAACGAAGGTAGGTCAGCAAACGACACTCGGCCAGATTGTCGAGTTGGTCGCACAGGCGACTCAGCGGAAAGCACCTCTCGAACGGACCGCGGATCGGTTGGCGAGATGGTTTCTGCCGATCGTGCTCGGCGTCGCATTGGTGACGTTGATCGGTTGGCGACTCGCGCTCGGTGCATGGTCGAAGGATTGTTTTTTGCCGGCGCTGAGTGTGCTCGTCGTGGCTTGCCCTTGTCCGCTGATTCTGGCGACGCCGAGTGCCGTGATGGCGGCGATGGCTTGGCTGGCGCGAACGGGCGTCGTCGTCAAA
>CAYSHJ010000961.1:0-4225 GCA_964430385.1 uncultured Planctomycetaceae bacterium | reverse complement strand
ACGAACTCGATCTTGCAGTCGTGCGATTCAGGGACACGCGAAGCGGAGCTTCGGGGAGGCATTCCCAAGCGGAGCTTGGGAACGAGCGTGCGAGTGTTACTTTCCCTTCGTCTTCTTTTTCGTGACACCGCCGCTCGCATTGCCCAGCGAATTAAGATAGGCAATCGCCAGCGTCTCTGCGGTGGCCGGTTTGTAGACGTTGCTAACGGCGATGCGCATGGCGGTTCCCTTTTGCAACTCGCCGACGAACTGCACGAACTTCGGCACCGAGCCTTGGCGGAGCATGAACGACACCAACGTGAATCCGATCGGTGCCATGTCGGTCGGCGAAAATTTGCCGTCGCCGAACAGGTCGTCGGGTTTTTCGAGACCTCGCAGCGCTTCCGCGGCGGACGTCCGCAAGCCTTTGAAAAACGCGTCGTCACCGCTGACTTCCTTCGTGGCCATTGCCAAGCCGGTGCCGCGAATGAGCCATTCGGGCATCGCCTTCCCTTCGCGCTTCAGGAACGCGCCCGTCATTTGGTCAATCAGGTTGAGCCGCGTGTCGGGATTGATCGCGTTGGCCGTGTCGCCGACGTCTTGCAGCACGATGTATGCTTCTTCGTGACCGACGGTGACGACCGAGTGGCCGACTACGGCCGGGTCAGTCTCGCGGTTGTTGATCGTCAAGCTGAATTCCGAATAGCCGAAGCGATCCTTGTAAACGATCACCGCCAGCTTGCCGCGCCAGATGGATTTGCCATCCACTTTAAAAGCCGTGCGCAACGCCTTGGCATGCTCCTCGGCCCAGCCGGAGATCTGCTTCAATCGCTCCTCGCCCGCGTTGCCGTAGACGTAGAACTCGGCAGTCTCAAGTTCCTGAGCCTCTTCTTTCGACAGTGCTCGCTGCCATTGGTCGCGAGTCTGCTCTTTCCGCATCTCCAAGAATTCGTCAGGTGTCAGGCGGGCGAGTTTTTGTCGCTTCAGTTCGTCTTCGGTCGGGACGAGTTTCGCCAACGGGATCTTGGGATCGTCGCCATCGTACTTCGCGCCTTCCTTGATCCAGATTTCGAGCTTCTCATACCACGGTTTGCGAATGCGCATCTGCCCCGGCGGCATCTTCGGGGGGCCGCCGCTGACCAGTTCCCACAAGCGGCTGTTGTCCAGACTTCCCGGCTCGATGACTTGGCCGCTGTCGCCACCGCGCATGATGTCTTCAAACGTGACCACACGGAAGCCGCTGCGCGGATTCGTGCCACTGTGACAACGAGTACACAGGCTGACGATGTCCGGAGCGATGTCCTTAATGAACGACACGGTCTCTTTGCCCGTGGCCTTGTTGATTTTCACGGGCGTGAGGTTCTTCTTCTTGGCGGGCTTGCCCGTGTCGGTCAGTTTTTCGTTCTCGTCCTCGCCGTCGAACTTGGCTCCCTGCTTGATCCAGTTGCCGACAAGCTCTAGTTCTTCGCGCGTCAAGGGCGTGCCGTCTTTGGGCATCCGAGGGGCAACCTGTCCCGTGAGGCGACCCATCATCAAACTGCGTTGCGGCTGACCGATGGCCAGCAGCACGCCGCTCTTGCCACCTTCCTTCATGGCGGCGTACGAATCCAGTCGTAGCTTGCCGGCCGCGTTCTCATCGTGGCAACTCGCGCACTTCGAGTTGATCAACGGAGCGATTTGTTTGACGAAGCTGACGTCATTCGCCTCATCGCTCCCCTTGCCGGCCCCAGCCAACTTGGTCAGCGTTTGCCGGTGCCTTTCGAGAATGATCTGCACCGGAGCAAGCGTCTTGTCTCCCGACTTAAGCTCCGCATCCTTCGCGATCTTGTCGAGTTTCGCGGTCAATTCGCTGAGCAACTTGTTGGCTTCGTCGTACTTCTTTTCGCGAATCAGCTTAGCGAGGTCGCCGGAATCTTCCTTGATCTGGCTCACTTCTTTGCGTTGTTCGAGCGTGATGGCCGCTCGCGTCGCGGGCACGAGTGCCGTCAAGCCGATCGCGACAACAAGTACTCCCCCGACAGCCGACAATCGTTTCATAGCCACAATCCTCATCAAACTCATCCGCTCAATCTCGACTCGGGCTCAATCTCGACTCGGAAAGAATCCCTGCGATTCTCGCGAACCAGCGGCGGCGAGTATAAAGTCAACAACAAGACGGTGAAACGGTACGTTGGCTGCCAGGCACGCTGATCCCAACTTGCGGCAACGGACGCCGTGCCTAACGCCGGCTTGGCCCGCAACGTAGCCATCCGCAACGTAGCCATCACGCTCCGCGTGATGAGCCGAAGGTCAATTCGACGTCTGATTGCTGATCGGCTCGTCACGCGGAGCGTGACGGCTACAAATGGCGCGCACGGCGCGCATAATTTGCGAACGAATACTCTATGAGCGGGAGCAACCCGGGGATTTAAAGGTAACAGACCGACATGAGCGACCTGAGCGACCTGACTCAAAAGCGTGATGCCTTGCTAGCGGTACTGTCCGGCGATGGCCGAGTGGCCGTGGCGTTTTCTGGCGGAGTGGACAGCGCGGTCGTGGCCAAAGCGGCCTTCGAGGCGTGCGGTGCGAAGGCAGTCGCGGTGACGGCCGTTAGTCCGAGCTTGGCCTCGGGCGAGTTGGAACAAGCGCGCGCGGTCGCGGCCTTGATCGGCATTCGGCATGTCGAGCTGATGACTCAAGAATTCGCCAACGATGATTACCTTAAGAATCCAACGAACCGTTGTTACTTCTGCAAGACGGAGCTGTACTCACGGCTGGAAGCGCGACTGAGCGAATTTGATGCGGACGTGATCTGTAACGGAGCGAACCTCGACGACCAAGGCGACTACCGCCCCGGCATGACCGCCGCGCGCGAGCATTCCGTCCGCAGCCCACTCATCGAAGCCGGCTTCACGAAGGCCGATGTGCGAGCGCTCGCGAAACTCTGGTCCCTGCCCTGCTGGGACAAGCCCGCGATGCCGTGCCTCTCCAGCCGCATCGCCTACGGAATTGCCGTTACGCCGGAACGAGTCGCACGCATCGACGCGGCCGAGCATTTTTTGAAACGCGAATTCGGCCTCCGCGAATTCCGAGTCCGCGTGGAGGCGAATGAACTCGCGCGGATTGAGGTGTCATTGTCCGAAATCACAACGCTGCTAAGCCTGGCTATGTTTGAGTGCATCTCGCGCGAACTGCGTTCTCTCGGCTTCCGTTGCGTGACCCTCGACCTGGAAGGCTTTCGATCGGGCAGTCTGAATGCGCTCGTGCCGCTGGACAGTCTTCGAGCAAGCATGGAAAAATCGTCCTCGGATATGTCACCATAATGCAGGTAGGTAGAGCCGCCGAGTTCGCTGGGCAGGCGCGGCAAACACTAGCCCGACGCGCAAGCGAGGGATTGAGTCGTTAATGGTCGGAAAATCGATCTTCGCGATCCCTCGCTTGCGCGTCGGGCTAGTGTGCGGCATACGCTTCTCGGCGGGTCCACGTAGTCCTAGCCTTGAACGCCTTCCGTATCGCTTAGCCAATCCCTGGCACCGGGAAGCTCTTCGTGAACTCACGAATCTCGCAGCGTACGGTTTCGGTGATGGCAGCGTCTTCAGTGGATTTGAGGACTCGCAGAATCCACGCGCCGACCTTTTTCATTTCGTCTTGTTTCATGCCGCGAGTGGTCAGCGCGGCGGTGCCGATGCGGACGCCGCTGGGGTCCATCGGCTTTCGCTGGTCGTAGGGGATCATGTTTTTATTGACGGTGATGCCGGCTCGGTCGAGAGTTTGTTCGCCGATCTTGCCGGTCAGGCCGATCGAGGTCATGTCGCAGAGCATCAAATGATTGTCGGTGCCGCCGCTGGCGAGACGGATACCGCCGGACATCAGTGTTTCGGCGAGCGTCTTCGCGTTGACGATAATTTGCCGAGCGTACTCTTTGAACGACGGCTGCAACGCTTCTTGGAAGCAAACCGCTTTGGCCGCGATGATGTGCATCAGCGGACCGCCCTGCAGGCCGGGGAAGACCGTCTTGTCGATCTCTTTGCCGTGCTGCTCGCGGCAGAGCACGAATCCGGAACGCGGGCCGCGCAGTGTTTTGTGAGAGGTCGATGTCACGAAGTCGGCCACGGGGACGGGACTATTGTGAACGCCGCCCGCGACGAGGCCGGCGTAGTGCGCCATGTCGACCATCAGCTTGGCCCCAACTTCGCGAGCAATCTCCGCGAACTTGGCGTGATCGATCTCGCGTGGGTAGGCGCTCGCGCCGGCGACGATCAACTTC
>CAYSHJ010000960.1:0-5176 GCA_964430385.1 uncultured Planctomycetaceae bacterium | reverse complement strand
AGCACCAGGTAATCTTTCAGCCCGGACTCCGTGACCAGTCCATCGGCATATTCCCGGTAGTAGGCGAAATGCTTAACGGCGTGCTCTGCGTTGTTGTTGTTCCAGGGCACGTCGTCGTGATCCACGAACGTGAAGAGTTTGCCCCGATTTTTTAGGAGCCGCGTGCGATAGCCTTCCGCAATCTCTGATCGAAACGGTTGCCTTGCGATGCCGTCGAACAAACGTCCGATGGCCCGCTGGTGTTTGCTGAGGTGCTGCCGTTTCAGACCGTGTCGGTCGATGGTGGTGACAATCGCACGCAGTAACTTTCCGAAACTGCCGGCGAGCGATTTCAATTCCTCGTCCCAAGGGTTGCCTCGGATGTCCTGATTGAAATCCCTGATGAGATGGATCAAACATTTTTGCTGCGGACAATCCAGCGAGTCGTACGCCGCATAGAAGTCGGTCACGAGCACTCCCCGAAAGCTCTTCAGCAGACCATGTAGAAAGTCTCCCTCGCGAGACGCCCTGTACATGAGCACGACTTCCTCCAGATTTGTGAAGATCCAGACATAGCCCCTACCTACCTGCTTGATATGGACTTCCGTTTCGTCTGCGTGAATCAGGACTCCGCCCGCGATCTTTTCCACGAGTTTCTCATACGTCCCCGCGTAATACTTGGCCAACTCCCTTTTGAACTCACAGACATACGGGGTGGTGATGGGAAGGCCGAAACAATCTCGGATGCTTTCCGCGACGTGTGCAAAGGGCTTCCGGTGAGCTACATACTCATACATGGCCCAGCTCTTCAGTGAATGAAAGTGCTCCGCAACTCGATGGTAATCGTCGGGAAGAAACTTCTTTTGGCACCGGCCACAGCGATACCAAGCGGATGTGATCCGCGTGACAGTCCTCCGAATCCCTATGCGGTTGATGCGAAGATCGTACGCCAGACGAGCCAAGCGTCCATCGATCCTCTTGGCGAGGTCCGTTCCCCCGCAAAACGGACATTTCTCCGCGGTGATTTCGACACTGCGGTTAGCTCGAAGGTTTTTCTTGCCCTGTTTTCGACGCTCCTGCCTTCGGCTCTTTCTCAACGTCTTACTCGTCCGGATGAAGACCCTGTCACGCTGATAATCAAAGTACGCACGGTCGTTGACAAACTCGAAATCGGGAATCGCAAATTCTATTCGGCACCACTCCCGGCGGCTCGATTGCGGGGCGATTTCTCCCACCCGACAGACCTGATGTCCTTCGTGGTTGATACCAATCTCCGCTGTGGGTTCCTCGCGGTAGATAGTGAAGAGCACTTCCGTGACCCGTTTGAGAGCGGCACAGTCCTCCAGATTGTAAGTCAAGAGTCTGTCCTTGTAGGTCGAAAGGCCGCCTTCTTCCCACCGTCTGCGCCAGACGATGCTCTGGATTCCCGATGCATCCAATTCTGTCCACCGGAAGCCAAGATAGCCGGCAATGTCTTTCAGCCCATTCGAGTAGGTGGGGAAGTAGATGTGTGAGTGAATGGCGGAGAGAACGTTGACCAGGCGGGCAAGAATCTTCTCGCCTAGTTTTGACTGGCCGGAATCCTTGCTCATCCGCCTCACGAATGCGCCCTCATAGCTGCCGTACGCGTACAACAAGTACGGTTCGTTGCGATCCAAGATCTCACGAAACTGTTGGAAAATCCGGACTTCGTCGGCGGAACTGTCCGCCCAAAAAGAATGATGCTCCTGCACGCCGTTTTGCTCGACGATCATCCCCACCAAATACACGAAGTTGCGTTCCGGATCGCCTTCGAGATCAAGATAAATCTGAATGGGCGAGACTGGTAATTCCGGCGAACCGAGAATGTGGATCTTCTTTTCGCGGATGGCAAGTGCCTGCACAGCATGTTGGCGGGCTGAGGGCTTCTGCTTCAGTGGCTTGCTGCTCTTCCTGGGACGGAATGTGCAAGACAATTGAGTTACCGTGAAAATCCCTCTGCGGACATACTTCTTGATCTCGCTCTCGGACATTGACCGCAGCAGGCTTAGGTCATCCTTGGATGTCGCCTCTGCATGGCAGCGGCAGCGAAACTCGCAGATTTCGCAGTGTCGATTGAGCATCAACTGCGGCAGCGTATCCGACGCTCGACTTTCCTTGAGTTCCTGGAGGACTCGCTGTGCCTGAACACCGTTCGATCGGAGCCGAACTCGGCGGATCGTGCAATCCTGTCCGTAGACAAGTAGTCCCCAGCGCGGCTCCGCGCCCTGAATCGCACCCAAAACTAGGCCGAGTATCTCCAGCAACGTCCGCTGCTCCTTGCCGGGCCTTTCAGCTCCGTGGAACAGCATCGGGAGATAGTGGAACGCCCCCAGCTTCGATGGGCCGGGAGCGCGTTTCAACCCGTCGAAGACAAGCAACATCTGATCGTTGTCCAACACCGCATCGAAGATATGTGAAGCCCCTCGCTTCAAGGTAGATGTCGAGAGCGCAACATCCCTTTCGATTTCACCTGCAGACAAGTTGGCAACGATTTTGTCAATCGCTTTGCGCCTCACCTGATCGCGCGCTGCGATCAGCAGGATCTCGTATTCCGACTTGGTTCCTTTCTGCGCCGCGAGTTTGAGATGTGCCTTGTACTTACAGTTCAAGTACGAATCAACAACTTCCACGGTAAGCTTTGTGGCCATGGCAGAAACCTGACGGGAGTAAAGGTGGCGGCAACCGTTTCTGTAAGATTAACGCCTGATGCGGGTCCTGACATCTTTAGGTTTCTCCAACTTGATTCGCCGTTCGCACGGCGGTTGTTTCGCTTTGGTTCGTGCGTTCGGCGTTCGCTTCTTTGTCGTCAGTTGCTGTTTGAGACAACACGGATTTGAGACGCTCCCAATCGCTGGACGGGATCAGGGTTCCTAGGGTTCCTGTGACGCCGCCTGCCGTGCTTGACGTCCTGCTCAATCGCGAATGACTGCTCGCTCAGCGGTTTATTCGCGCTGTTCACGGAAGTCAATCAGCGGCTTGTGGTCGTCACGGAGCTGCTGAACCTCTCTCACTTTTGCTGTCGGCGAGCCAACGGAAATGGAGCCCGCAGCGGTCGACGCCGACGCCACGAATCTAAGTGCCTTTCGCCCCCATCCGGCTTGCCCGGATGGAGCGCACGATGGTGTGCTATCGCTCGGGACAGCGGTTTCCTTCCGACCCCATCCGCCTCGTGCGGATGGTGAAGCAGATCGTGAAGCTGAGAATCTCATTCACCATCCGCACGAGGCGGATGGGGTCAGGCACATTCGGAGGCGATGGCGGGTTAGCTCGCCATCGTTTGGTCCATCCGGGCGAGCCGGATGGGGCCATGCACGCCATCGCGTCAACTTAATCTGTCATCGCATCAACTCAGTCTCTTATCTCGTCATCCCGTCAACCGGTCAACTCGTTTCGCCACTCGTGATTCGGCGGATGGCTTGGGTCGTGTACTCGCTGAACGTGCCGACGTAGAAGCTGTCTTGCCAGAGGCGTCCAAGTTTTGCCATGTCGGCCAGGTTGTTCTGGTACGCGCAGGCGACGTCGTTCGGCGATTCGTCGGGGTTGGCTCGCAGAGCGAGATGCACGTGGTCGGGCATGACGGAGACGCGGGAGAGCAGGTGTCCTTTCTTTTCGGCGATCTTGAAGCAGCCGTCGCGAAGTGTGCGGAAGATATTCTGATCAGAGAGTCGCACCCGGCCATCGACGACCAGCACGAGATGCAGGTTGTACCAGTAGCGTCCGCGCGCAGATTCGGTTGGCTGGCTCAGGTCAACTGACTCATTGACGACGGTGAACTTGGCGAGTGCGGCAGCCCAATGGGGATCGACGAACTGTTCTTTGACGACTTGCCGTTCGATGTAGGCTTCCACGTCATCGCGCGTATTGTCGCCGACGCTGCGGACGGCCACCTTGCGGCTGAATGGCATGTTGGGCCGAGCTTCCCGGAGCGTGTGGTCGAGCCGGCCTTTGGCTCGCGTAGCGACGAAGACCGGAGTCACGTCGGGCTGAGCACTGAAGAGAATCTGAACCAATTCCGCCGTCCAGCGCGATTCAAGGACTTGCAAGCCGTCGGATTCCCATTGCGGCTGCGTCGCTTCGATCAGTTCGACCGGCTGCGTTGCGAACGGCGCTGCCGATGGCCAACCGGTCCACGAATATCGCAGTTGATATGCCGCGTCGGCCGTTCGCGGATCGTATTGCGGTTCCGGCATCGCATCGGCTCGTCGTGCGGTCATCGCAAATCAATTGTTCAAGTTGCGGAGTGGTTTATTCACGCTGTTCGCGGAAGTCAATCAGCGGCTTGTGGTCGTCCGGGAGCGGCTAAGCCTCTCCCGTTTTTGATGTCGGCGAGCCAACGGAAATGGAGTCCGCAGCGGTCGCCGCCGACGCTACGAATCTCAGTGCCTTTCGCCCCCATCCGGCTTGCCCGGATGGAGCGCACGATGGCGAGCTAGACGCAATGCCGACAAGCTTCGTTCCGACCCCATCCGCCTCGTGCGGATGGTGAAGCAGTTCAATGCGGCGATGTCGCTCTCGCGCTCATTCACCATCCGCACAAGGCGGATGGGGTCTGACACATTCAGGAGGCGTGGCAGGTTAGCTCTCCATCGTTCGGTCCATCCGGGCGAGCCGGATGGGGCCGTTTGCGACTTGAGTCCTGCCTTAGTCGGTTTCGTTTCTCACGACGCGGCGGTGAGGCGGTCTCTTGAGAATCACTCCCATCAGCCCGGCAACATGACCCGGCCGCCACTGACGACCAGCGATTGGCCGGTGATGAAACTGGATTCATCGCTGAGTAGAAAGCGAATTGCCGCGGCGATTTCTTCGGGAGTCCCCAGACGGCCCATCGGGGTGTTGGCGATGATGTAGTGCTTCTGCTCCGAAGTCATCATGTTGCCCATGTCGGTTTCGATCAGACCCGGACTGACGGTATTGATGCGGATGTTGTGTTCGGCCCAGGCTTCGGCCAGGCAGCGTGACATCGCAATCACTCCCGCCTTGGCGGCCGAGTAATGGACTTGGTTCTTCCGCTCACGCAAGGCCGCGATCGACGACAGCAACACGATCCGGCCGAACTGCCGAGCGATCATCTCGTCCTTCACGGCGTAGATCACATGAAACGTGCCGTCGAGATTCACGCTCATGACTTGCCGCCAGCTTTCCCAAGTGACGTTGGCTGCCTGTTCGAGAATGCTCA